>JAUNFY010000006.1:0-72799 GCA_030524805.1 Bacteroidales bacterium
ATCCTTCTTAAAACAAAAAAAATCCCAAAATTATTTGGAATTTAACATAGAATACATGAAGGCCAGCGGCAGAAGCTGCATATTCGGCATTGAGAAGTAAGGTCGTTTCATAATGGCTGAGGTGTTGTTTGAACAACTTCAATAGGATTCCCAAAGTTACTAATTTTTATTGAAACCAAAAAACTTTTCACGCTCCAAGAGGGACAGGAGGCTTGCGGAGGCCTTGGAATCATTTAGATTTATCGAGCTAAATATCACTGAATATCAATTTAATATATCCTTGCAATGTTTGATTATCGTTTAATTCGGAAAAACATATTTGCAACCATGGCCGCAAATAGATAATTTTGCCATAAAAACTAATAATCATGAAAAAGTATATAGCCATAATTTTAGCTACATTGACAGCCATGACCACAGCAATATCGGCCGGCGCATCGGGCTATCGCGACGCACACGGCGCAGACCACAAAGTAGTCTACAGCGTATATCTGCGCAACTATACCAACCCCGACAAGGCAGGCACATTCAACGATCTGCGCGCCGACCTTCCCCGCCTCAAAGATCTGGGAATAGACGTGATTCATCTGCTGCCCTTCTATGAGATGGGTGTGGAGCATGCCAAAGGGTCGCCCTATTGCATCAGGAACTACAGGGAAGTGGACGCTCGCTACGGCACAAAGGAAGATCTGAAGGCTCTTATCGACGAGCTGCACGCCAACGGCATGGAGATATGGTTTGACTGGGTGGGAAACCACACTGCCTACGATCATGCCTGGGTGAAGGAGCATCCCGACTGGTATACGGAACGCCAGGATTTCGATGATGTGCGCTCGGTAAACAGCGCCAACAAGGAACTGCGCTCCGCCATG
Source organism: Bacteroidales bacterium (assembly GCA_030524805.1). Lineage (GTDB taxonomy): Bacteria > Bacteroidota > Bacteroidia > Bacteroidales > Muribaculaceae > Lepagella. The sequence continues at coordinate 873 of JAUNFY010000006.1, forward strand.
GCCCAAGATATGAGATACTGGGTAGACGAGATGGGCATCGACGGGTTCCGGTGTGATTTCGCCCACGCTCCGGGCCGCGACTTCTGGATGGAAATCATCAACGAAGTGGATCCGCGACATGAGCTGTACTGGCTTGCGGAAGGCGACGAGCACGGGATAGCCGGCGACTGGATGAGAGCGGAGGGCGGCCCCTTTGATTCGCGCTACGGTTGGTCGTATTCCGAATTCCTTTATGAAGACAGGCACGACAGGAAGAACGCGACTTCGAAAGGCGACTTCGGCAAAGCGCTGTTTCATCTGGCTTATCCCCAGGACCGCGCCTCTTTCCTGACCTACATCGGCTCGCACGACATTTTCCAAGGTATGAAACCACAGGTGAGTGCCAACACGCAAGACATCATCTATGGCGACAACCTGAAGCCCTTCACGGTGATGACCATGCTCGCGCCGGGTCTGCCCATGGTCTATATGGGTCAGGAAATCAACTATTCAAAGCCGGGAGGCGTAGGCATCATGACCGACACCGAGGCTATAGACTGGACACATGTAGACAAGGATTACCTGCAACTGGTGAAGCAACTTATAGATCTGCGCCACAATCAGCCTGCTTTGGCGACATTCGGCGGGCGGCTCATAAATCATGAAGCCGACAATGATTCGGTGTATGTGTTTGAGCGCCGGATAGGAAATGAATCGGTAGTGGCGATGATTAATTTCTCCTATAATCCGCAGAATTTCAAGATCACGTCGCATACATTCCCCCGCAATGAATATGAGGAAGTATTTTCGGGAAAGAAAGGGCGGCTGAACGACAAGACCCTCGCTCTCGCACCGAAAGGTTATGCAATATATGTGAAAGACGACCGCCGTCTGGAAGCAGACGACTATGAAATACTCCTGACGCTTCACGACAACGACGGCAACGTAGCGCCTGTGATGAGCGTCACAGCCGAGGATCCGTTTGGCGTAGCGGGTGAAGTCGTGGTGGAGGAACCGGTCGTAATGACACCCGTGGAAGGCAACACCTTCAGGGCAACAGTGCCGTATCTGCCGGAGTTTGGCTACGACATCAGGATATCATCCCTTCCCGGCACAGCAAGCCTCACCCTTCATTCCGAGCGCCCCGGCAACCACCATATCGAAATCAGATAGGGATCGAGGTGTAGGTGCGCAGAAGCCAGATGCGGAGCAACGGATCCTGGATGCGATAGGTGTTGTTGTTCCTCACTATAAACCCGAGGGCAAGGAGTTTGCGTGCGGCCGCCTGCACCGAGCTTGCGGATGCCAACGAATATTTTTTTATGAACCGTGCAGAAGTGATTCCCTCCGCATTTCCTTCCTGTGAGATAGCAATGAGCAATTGCTTTTGCGATTCCGCCACGTTGGAAAGCATCTCGCGATAGATGGTATCAAAAGATGCAAGGATCTCATTGACCGACTCATCCACGGTGGCGGCATCGCATGTCTGATCTTTTCCTGTTTTTGAATATGCTATATTGAAAGTCTTCTGCAAATAGAACGTGTTGCCTTCGAAGAGATTGTAGACCGTGGCTACGACCTCAGGCTCAAGACGTTTATCGTTCTTTTGAAATAGATCTGTGGCAAATTCAGTATAGTCAGGAAGCTGTATGGGATTCAACTCCATAAAAGACGCACTGTTGAAGAAAGGGCGCGCCGAATCGCTGAACATTTGCTGAAGGAGATGCCGTTCGCTGCCCGCGAATACAAAATTAGCATTAGGCAACTGCTGGATGTAGCTGCGCAACATCGCCTCCACATTCTTCTCCTGATAGTTTGAAATCTGCTGGAACTCATCAATAGCAATTATCGAAGGAGTGTCGGAATCGGCCAGAAACCTGAAGATTTCATCAAGCGTGAGTGCAGGATTGGAAATCTCACCGAGCTGAAGATTAAACGTGGGAGTGCCATTGAACGGGTCGAAACCGAAACTTCCGGAGATGGAATGCAATATAGCCGCAAATTGCTTCAACCGACGCTGACTTGTGGACGCAAGCCGTTGGAAAACAGCCTTTCCAAAAAGATAAGTGAATTCCTTCAGGCTCGAGGTCTGAAGGATATCGATATAGAAAGTGGCATAATAGTCTTTGATTTCAGGCTTCTCGAAGCAATATTGTATAAGCCCGGTTTTACCCATTCTTCGCGCTGACACAAGCACCACATTATTGCCATTCGTGACAGCTCTCGTCAGGAGTTGTGATTCCTTTTTCCTGTCGCAAAATAATTCGTGGGGAATCTTTCCCGCCACTACGAATGGATTATTTATCTTCATTTTCAAATGATATTATTGTAGTTGTTATCAATGACGTAAAGTTACAATAAAAATTTGGATTATGCAAATTAAATTATATGATTTGAATAATTCAATTTGAATAATTTGGATTTTTGGGGATTAGGGGCGTATATTCGGGCTTCCGCCCTCACATTGCTTCCTCTGACTTTTCGGGAAATTTCAATGGATATCTATGCTTTGGGTAGGGGCCACACTTGTCAGAAACAAGCCAAATATTGCAACCAAATGCCGGTTTATCGTAATAGCAGCACCTAAAATATACCTGATTATCGTAGTTTACAACACCTATTTTTGGCGATTTATCGAAGTTTTATTATCTTTGCACCATAAAAACAAGACATTAATGGATACTTCAGTATTGCTTGAAATATTACGCGACCAACGAGAGGAGCTTGACACGCTTCGCTCAAAATGCTTTTGCGAACGAAAGGAAGAATCTATGATTAAACTTGAGAGTAAAAAGGCTCAAGTGGTAATAGGAGTGCGCCGCAGCGGGAAATCTACATTGTGTTTCAATGTATTAAATAAGTCCCAGGTAAAATTTGCTTATGTAAATTTTGACGATGAGCGTTTAGTTCGTTTGTCAGCTGATAATCTTAACGATGTATTAAAAAGTCTCTACCAGATTTACGGTGACTTCACACACCTGTTTCTTGACGAGGCACAGAATATAGAAGGATGGCATCTCTTCGTCAATAGATTGCTTCGGCAAGGGATGAAGGTGATTATAACCGGCAGCAACGCAAAATTGCTCAGTAGCGAGCTTTCCACATATCTCACCGGACGCTATAATGAAATCGAATTGCTGCCTTTCTCATTCCGAGAATTTTGCGAAATTGAGAAAGTAGAGACAACTAATCTTTCCACCAGAACAGACGCTTTACTCCGCAGAGCATTTGACAGATACATGGAAACCGGAGGTTTTCCGGAAATAATAAGTGGCGAAGAAACTGCCGAGGAATATATAGACACATTGGTCTCAAATATTCTGGAAAGAGATATAGTGCAACGCTTTAAGGTAAGATACAAGGATGCCTTTAAGTCGCTATCCAATCATCTTATGAATAATGCCCCCTGCGAAATTGTATATACAGCTTTGCAGACGACATTTAATTTCAAGAATGACAAAACCGTTGAGAATTATGTCGGATACCTTTATCAGGCTTATCTTCTGAAACAGTTGCGCAAATATTCAACCAAAAGTAGCGAGCGGATTCGTAATGCCAAATGCTATCCCATAGATGTATCGCTTATGAACGCCAGAAAGGATGCATTTGCAAAAGACAATTTTGGATGGAGACTTGAAACTTTGGTTTATTTGGCACTGTGCAGGAAATATGGAACCGGTCACGATGTATATTATCACAAAACTGACTCTTACGAAGTTGATTTCGTGGTTTGCCATCGCGCAACGGTTGTAGAGCTTGTGCAGGTCTCCTATGATATATCCTCTGAAAAAACTCTCAATCGGGAAATATCTGCTTTGGTGAAGGCCGGGACATCGCTAACATGCGACAAATTAACACTGGTCACTGCCTTTGAGGAACGTGTGTTGGAGGTGCATGGACAAGTCATTAACGTATGTGCTGCATACAAATGGCTTCTTTTATAACCTCAACACCCGCCTCTCCTCCATCTAATCCAACTTCAATAGCATCGAATTGCAAATTAAATTATACGATTTGAATAATTTGATTTAAATAATCGGGATTTTCGCGGATCAGGGGGGTATATTCGGGCTTCCGCCCCCACACAGCTTCCTCTGACCTCAGGGGGAAGGATATCACTATTTAGGCTATGTGGGAATTTTTTATTAACTTTGCAACCATAGCTTCCCAAGTATAGCTGCCAGATCATCATGAAAACCCTATCGAAAATACTGATATTCTTCTTATGCCTCACCAAATCGGCTACAGCAAGTGCTGATGCGACCTCTACTGAAACCGTGTATCTGTCGGGGCATGATGCCGACGACCCCGTAGAGTGGCAATTCCGCTGCAGCTCAGGCCGCAACTCCGGCAAATGGAGCAAGATAGGGGTGCCCTCGTGCTGGGAGCAACAGGGCTTCGGAGCATATACCTACGGCCGCTTCTATCTTGACAAGACAGCCAAACCCTCGGATGAGACAGGTGAATACCGCACCCGGTTCAAGGCTCCGTCCGACTGGAAAGGACGCCGCGTGGAGATAGTGTTTGAAGGAGTCATGACCGATGCGGATGTGAAAATCAACGGCAAACAGGCAGGAGATGTGCATCAGGGTGCATTCACAGCCTTTTCCTACGACATTTCCGATCTTCTGCGCTATGGAGCCACCAACACTCTTGAGGTGACGGTGTCGAAAGAATCGGCCGACAAATCGGTGAATGCCGCCGAGCGGCGTGCCGACTGGTGGCTCTTCGGAGGCATCTACCGGCCGGTGTATCTGCGTGTGCTTCCGGAAACCCACATCGACAGGGTGGCCCTGGATGCCCGCGCCGACGGCACTCTCAACGTCGACCTCCACACCCGCAATCTCGCGGAGGGGTGCTCGATAGAAGCGACATTAGACGGAGAAAGGCCTTTGGCAAAACCGCTTGCCAAAAGCGACTTAAACCACCTCACCTTCCGCTGGCCGGACGTGTCGACATGGGATCCCGAACATCCCAACCTCCACACCATCACCTTTTCGCTGCGCGACAAATCGGGCAAGTTGCTACACTCCCACTCCGAGCGGGTGGGATTCCGCACACTTGAGTTCCGTCGTCGCGACGGCTTTTACCTCAACGGCACCAAACTGGTGATGAAAGGAGTGAACCGCCACTGCTTCTACTCCGAGACAGGACGAGCCACATCGCGGCGTCGCGACCTTGAAGACATAAGGCTCATAAAGGGAATGAACGCCAACGCCATCCGCTCGCACTATTCGCCCGACCGGCATCTCCTTGAGCTTTGCGACTCGATGGGCATCCTCTACTTCGATGAACTCGCCGGCTGGCACGACGCATATTCTACGGAGGTGGGGAAAAAAATTGTGGAGGAGATGGTGACGCACGATGCCAACCATCCCTGCATATTCGCATGGGGAAATGGCAACGAAGGAGGATTCAACAAGGAATTCATCCCGCTCTTCCATCAATTCGACCCTCAGCAGCGACTCGTGGCACAGGCATGGTCGCTCTCGGGAGGCATCGACACCCACCATTATCCGGCATGGCAGACCGGCGTGGCACGCATGGCCAACGGATATGAGGTGTTCATGCCCACGGAATTCCTTCATTCCCAATACGACAAAGGTGCAGGTGCGGGTCTGGAAGATTTCTGGACCAATTACAGCGCCAGTCCTCTTTTCGCGGGCGGATTCATCTGGGCATGGGCCGACGAGGGAGTGAGGAGAGCCGACCTTGACGGCAAGATCGACAACGACGGCGGCAACGCCCCCGACGGCATCGTAGGCCCGAACCGCGAGAAGGAGGGTTCATGGTATACGATCCGCGACATCTGGTCGCCGGTGCAGATTGCGCCCGCCACCGTAAGGCGCGGACGCGACGCCCGTTTAAGCCTGAGCAACAAATCGCTTTTCACTCCGCTGTCGGATTACACCCTCGGCTACGATATTGTAGATGCCGACATCGACAACGGCGAGATAATCCTATCGTCGGGCAAAGTAGCCCTTCCGCCGGCTCAACCCGGCGAGACAGCCAATGTCACGGTCGCCCCGGCCAATCAGCTGAACGATGCGGATTTCCTGCGTCTTATACTGACAGATGCGCAGAATGACACGGTGAACGTATGGACCTATCCCCTTCTCTATGCCGACGAATATCAGGCCGGACGCAAGAGCACACAGACCGACGGCCGGGCCTCGGTGGAAGGAATGACGCTCATGGCAGCCGGCACCAGGGCATCGTTTGATTCCGAAAACGGAATGCTGACTGAAGTGGAACACAACGGGAGGAAGATTCCTTTCGGCAACGGTCCTGTTCCGGTGGGCATGAAGATGGAACTGAAGTCGATCTCTTCGCGCATGGATGGCGACACCGCCGTGCTCGCCATGCGCTACCGCGGTGCGGCCGACTCAATAGTATGGCGCATGACACCCGACGGCATACTCCACATGGACGCCCTGCTGCTCAACTCCAAGAACGGACATGGATTCAAGGGGAGCTTCATTGATGACGAGATCCGCAACTTCGGCCTCAGTTTCTCTTATCCGGAGGCATCGTGCAAGGGTATGACCTGGTATGGTAAAGGGCCCTACAGAGTCTGGCGCAACCGCCGGAGAGGCACAAACTTCGGAGTATGGCACAAGGACTACAACAACACCGTGACCGGGCAGCCGGACGAGGCCGGCAGGCTGATATATCCGGAGTTCAAAGGTTATCATGCAAATGTATATGACGTCAGGATAGAATCGGACGAAGCACCGATGAGAATATCTTCCTGCACCGACGGGCTGTATCTGAGGATGTTCACACCGGAAGAACCGAAAGTGCGCGCTACGGCCACCATGGTGGAATTTCCGGAAGGAGACATCTCATTCCTGCTCGACATCTCACCCATGCGCTCCTACAAACCACTTGAGCAAATAGGCCCCGGTGCCATTCCTCCCAACGTCAGGATCAATCCCGGCGACGAAGGGATACACATCAAACTCAGCTTTGATTTCAATCAAAGCCATTGAGCAGAGCCACTTGACTCATCTGAACTTCTTTTTTTTGAAAAAGGGGGGATTATGCTTTGCGGAAGATGGTGAAGGCGAAGAGGTCGGAGAAAGCCGTGCGCCATTGGTTTGACGGGAGGTCGGCAAGGATGGTCTCGCTTTCGATCCGCATGCGGTCCATTACGGAATAGGCATAGTCGATGCCGCCCATTTCCTTGGCAAACTCAATCAGGACTGCAATCTGCTCATCGGTGAGGTTTCCGCTGCGGATGAGATTCTTCATTTTCTCACCCTCCCCTGCGGGAGCCACACGCAGGGCATAGAGGAGCGGAAGGCTCACCTTGTTTTCGCGCAGGTCGTTGCCGGTGGGTTTACCTATCGCCTTATCCTCGAAATAATCGAATATGTCGTCTTTGATCTGGAAGCAAAGGCCGAGCAGGCGGCCATATTCCACCGCGCGGGCCGTCATGCTGTCGGAAGCGCCGGCAGATTCCGCTCCGAGCCTGATGCACTTCATGAAGAGCGAGGCTGTCTTCTTGCTTATGACGTCCATGTAACGGTCTTCCTCGAAAGTGCAGTCGCGGGCATTTGAGATCTGCTTGATCTCGCCCAGCGAAAGTTCCTTACCAAGATCGGCGATCGAGGCCGCCGCGCGTGCATCGCCTGTCTGCAACACCTCTGCGAGGGCGTTGCTTACGAAGAAATCGCCGGTGAGCACCGCGATGCGGTTGTCGAAATCCCGGTTGAGAGTGGCGAGCCCGCGACGGAAGTCGGCGCTGTCGACCACATCATCATGAATCAGCGAGGCATTATGCAGCATCTCCAGCGAAGCGGCCACATGAAGCGTATTGTCGTTGATGCCTCCGAAGAGGTTTGCACTCAGCAACACAAGGAGCGGGCGGATCTGCTTTCCTTTTGTGAGCAGATACCGGTCCACAACTTTATTGAGCAAAGGGTCGTCGGTGTGCAACGCATCGCGGATGAACGCGTTCATCCGGTCCAGTTCAGCACCCAGCTGATACCTCAATATTTGCATTGTGTCGTTGACCATAGGATTGGAATCTCAAAAATTTTTCACAAAATTACAAAATAATTTTGCAATTACGGCACTACATTGGCCCAAATTTGTTATTTTTGCAGATAAAAACTGAAATTTCGGATGTCAGGCTCCCGAATACAAGCCCAAACAGCCCTGAATCTATGTCGGAAAAAAGACTATTTCTGCTTGATGCGTACGCGCTGATATTCCGCGCGTACTACGCACTGATAAAAATGCCGCGGATCACGAGCGAAGGTTTCAACACCTCCGCCATCTTCGGTTTTGTAAATACCCTTGAAGACGTGTTGCGCAAAGAGCGTCCGAGCCACATAGCGGTATGCTTCGACCCTCCGGGCCCCACCTTCCGCAGCGGCATGCTCGAAAGCTACAAGGGAGAGCGGGCCGAAACACCTGAAGACATAAAAAAGTCGATACCCTACATAAAGGAAATAATCCGCAGCTACAACATCAAGATACTGGAAGTGGAGGGCTATGAGGCCGACGACGTGATCGGCACCATGGCCACCAAAGCCTCGCAGGAGGGTTTCACGACCTATATGATGTCGCCCGACAAAGACCTCGGTCAGCTTGTCGGCCCCGACATATTGCAATACAAGCCCCCCTACCGCGGCAAGGATTTCGAGCTGCGGGGCGAGAAGGAAGTGTGCGAGCATTTCGGCATCGACCGTCCGGCGCAGATCATCGACCTGCTGGCGCTCATGGGCGACAAAATAGACAACATCCCCGGCTGCCCCGGAATCGGAGAGAAGGGTGCGCAGCGCCTGATTGCCGAGTTCGGTTCGGTCGATGAAATCATAGCCCGCAGCGGCGAGCTCAAAGGGGCCACAAAAAAGAAGATTGAAGAAAACAAAGACCTCATCCTGCTCTCGAAGGATCTGGCCACCATACGTCGCGACGTGCCTGTAGGCGCCACTCCCGACAGCCTCACCCTGGGAAAAATCGACGAAGAAAAGCTCTTCGCCATCTTCCGGGATCTCGAATTCCGCAACCTCGCCGACCGCATCAAGCGGCGCATAGGGAGCGGCGCCACCGGACGGGATGCCGTGAGCGCCCCCTCAAAGCCATCGGCTCCTACGCAGCCCTCGCTTTTCGACTTTGATGAAGAGGAGCAGCAGGAAGAAGCCATCACGCCCTTAGCACCCGACTCGCTCGGGAAAGACTGCAAGACCGCAGCCACAGCCGCCGACATGGCTGAAATGAAGGCTGCCATAGCACAGGCCGGCACCGTGGGCGTCAGCCTGCAGACCGATGGCGACAACGACATGGAGGCCCGCTGGAACGCTACCGCATTCGCGATAGCCGACGGCAGGTCGTGGATCCTCGACAACAGCACCGAGGGAGCAACGGAAACCGCCCTCGAGATTCTCGCCGACCCGGCCATAATGAAGATATGCGCGTCGGCCAAGCGCGACATGGTGGTGGCAAGATGCCGGCGCACCGATGGGGTCGCCAATCCCGACAGCCTCGTGAATTTCCACGATGTGGCCATAGCCCACTATCTGCTGGAGCCTGAACTGCGCCACACTCCGGAACTCCTCGCCGAGAAATATCTCGGCTACACGCTCAATTCCTCCCCCTCCGCAGCCGAGCTCGCGGCATTGAACCTCAAACTCGACGCGCCCCTCACCGACGCGCTCCGGAAAGAGAATCTGCACGAGCTCTACACCACTATGGAACTGCCGCTGGTGCCGGTGCTCGCCGACATGGAATATACGGGAGTGAGAATCGACACCGCCGCCCTCCGGGCCGCCGCCGAGGGGATGGAAGAGCGGTCGCAACGCCTCTGCCGGGAAATCTACGACATTGCGGGCGAGGAATTCAACGTCGGGAGTCCGGCCCAGGTGGGCGAGATCCTGTTCGGTAAGATGCAGCTCGACCCGAAAGCGAAGAAGACCAAATCAGGACAGTATTCCACTTCGGAAGAAGTGCTGGAGAAGGTAGCATGGATGAGCCCGATAGTAGGGAAAATACTTGAATACCGCCAGATAAAGAAACTTCTCTCGACATATCTCAACGCCCTGCCGGAGGTGATAAACCCCAGGACGGGACGTATCCACACCAACTATAACCAGACAGTGACCGCCACGGGGCGGCTCTCGTCGTCGTCGCCCAACCTACAGAACATCCCGGTGCGCGACGAGATGGGGCGTGATATCCGCAAGGCGTTCATCCCCTCCGACGGCAACATCTATTTCTCGGCCGACTACAGCCAGATAGAACTCCGGCTCGTGGCCGACTTCGCGCAGGACGAGACCATGATAGAAGGATTCCGCAACGGCGACGACATACATGCCATCACGGCAGCCAAGATATTCCACAAGGCGACAGCAGACGTGACAGGCGATGAGCGGCGCAAGGCCAAGACCGCCAATTTCGGCATACTCTACGGCATAACGTCGTTCGGACTCGCATCGCGGCTGCAGATTCCGCGCAAAGAGGCGAAAGAACTTATCGACAACTATTTCGCCACTTTCCCCACCATCCACAACTATATGAGCAGCAGCGTGGAGGAAGCACGCTCCACGGGATATGCCATCACCCGCATGGGCCGGAAGCGCCGGCTTCCCGACATCAACAGCCGCAACCCTGTGGTGCGCGGCTACGCCGAGCGGAACGCCATCAATGCTCCGGTGCAGGGCACTGCGGCCGACATCATAAAGCTGGCTATGGTGAGGATCTGGAACGAGATGCGCCGCCGCGGCATGAAGTCGAAGATGATCATGCAGGTGCACGACGAACTCAACTTCGACGTAGTGCCCGAAGAAGCTCCGGCGCTTCAGGAAATCGTGATACGCGGCATGGAAGACGTATGGCACGGCAGCGTGCCGCTGACAGCCTCAAGCGGCCTCGGAGCCAACTGGCTGGAAGCGCACTGACCCACCCGCGAAAGAACACGCACAAAACTTTTTCTACAACTAAACAGTTTAGATTCTATATACAAACCATTGAAGTTGTTTAAACTTCATTTAGAAACAAAAAGATCAATTATGAGCAATATCAAGAGTATCGGTATCCTCACCTCAGGAGGAGACGCTCCGGGCATGAACGCAGCTATCCGCGCGGTGACCCGCGCCGGCATCTATTCCGGATTCAAGGTCTATGGCATCTATCGCGGCTACAAGGGCCTCATCACCGACGAGATAGAAGAATTTTCCACCCAGAATGTATCGAACATCATCCAGCGCGGCGGCACCATCCTCAAGACAGCACGCTGCAAGGAGTTCGAGACTCCGGAAGGACGCCAGTGTGCCTACGACGTGCTGAAACGCCACAACATCGACAGCCTCTGCGTGATCGGCGGCGACGGCTCGCTCACCGGCGCACGCTATTTCGCCAACGAATTCCAGCTGCCGATCGTAGGCCTTCCCGGTACCATCGATAATGACCTCGCCGGCACCGACACCACCATCGGCTACGACACAGCGCTCAACACCATCATGGAATGCGTGGACAAAATCCGCGACACCGCCACGAGCCACGAACGCCTCTTCTTCATCGAGGTGATGGGACGCGACGCCGGCTTCCTGGCGCTCAACGGCGCCATCGCATCGGGTGCGGAAGCGGCCATCATCCCGGAAATCTCAACTGAGGTTGACCAACTTGCCGAACTTATCAAGAACGGCTTCCGCAAGTCGAAGAACTCCTCGATAGTGCTTGTGGCTGAATCGCCCGTCACCGGAGGCGCGATGGGTCTGGCACAGAGGGTGAAGGATGAATATCCCAACTACGACGTGCGCGTGTCGATCCTGGGCCACCTTCAGCGCGGCGGCAGCCCGACAGCCCACGACCGCATCATTGCCTCGCGCATGGGAGCGGCCGCAGTGGACGCACTTCTCGACGACCAGCGCAACGTGATGATCGGCATCCGCAACGACGAGATAGTCTACGTGCCCTTCTCGAAGGCAATCAAGAAAGACAAACCCATCAACCGCGACCGGCTCGAAACCCTCCGCCGCCTCTCGATCTGATGGGACACCACATAAAAAACAAGGCTATAATCAGCATAAACCGCACCCTGCTCTCGGCTACCTTCCGGGGGCTGGGTGCGTTGCCATGGCCTGTGCTGCGCGGTGTCTCCACGTTTCTGGCGTGGCTGGCGCGCGACGTGGTGCGCTACCGCACGGGAATATGCCGGCAAAACATCGCCTCATCCTTCCCCGAGATGACGGAAGAGGAGGTGAGGCACACCCTGAAAGGCTTCTACGCTTTTCTGGCCGACTACTTCATAGAGACCGTGAAACTCGGCAGCATGAATGCCGAGGAGATGCGGCGGCGCATGAAGTTTGAAAACATAGAGGAAGTGAACGCCGACCTGCGCGCCGGGCGCAACGTGAGCATCTATCTGGGCCACTACTGCAACTGGGAGTGGGTGTCGAGCATGCCGCTCTGGCTCGACCTCTCCACCGGGGCAATACCCTGCCAGATATATCACCCGCTCTCCAACATAGCCGCAGACGACGTATTCGGCAAGATAAGGCGTCGGTTTGGCGCGACCAACCTCCCGATGGCCACCTCGGCGAAGACACTGATGGAGAAGAACGCCGAGGGGACGCCTACCATCACGGGCTACATCGCCGACCAGACGCCGTCGAGGCGCGCCATCCACCACTGGCTGGATTTCCTCAACCATGACACCCCGGTCTTCACCGGCGCCGAGAAAATAAGCCGCAAGATACATGCGGCAGCCTACTACATCGACATGCGGCCGACGGGGCGCAACGAATATGCGGGTCGCTTCGTGAAAATCTCCGACAACGTAGCCTCGGAGCCGGCCAACGCCGTCACGGAGCGCTACTTCGGCATGCTTGAGCAATCGATCAGGCGCAACCCGCCGCTCTGGCTCTGGACCCATCGCCGCTGGAAACACCGTCGCGACGCAAGATAATCGGCAGAAAACTTCACATATTCGATTATTTTTGTTAATTTTGCAAAAATTATCCCGATCTGTCGCCGGCCGGCGTCGGAATCAGGATAAGCTTGACGAGGGAAACCTAAAACCTAAAAACCTAATAAATGGAACAAGTATTCGCGTATATCATCGGACTTGGAGCCGCAGTGATGATGCCAGTCATCTTCACAGTGCTCGGAGTCTGCATCGGCATCAAGCTCGGCGATGCCCTCAAAAGCGGCCTCAAAGTGGGCGTGGGCTTCATCGGGCTCTCAATCGTGACTGCACTGCTCACCTCCGCTCTCGGCCCGGCACTGCAGACAGTGGTAGACATCTACGGCCTTCAGCTTAAAGTCTTCGACATGGGCTGGCCGGCAGCCGCCTCCGTGGCCTACAACACAGCCGTGGGCGCCTTCATCATCCCGGTCTGCCTGGGCGTCAACCTCCTGATGCTTCTCACAAAAACCACCCGCACCGTCAACATCGACCTCTGGAACTACTGGCACTTCGCCTTCATCGGCGCAGTGGTGTTCTTCGCAAGCGGCTCGCTCGCATGGGGTTTCTTCGCCGCCATCATCTGCTATGTGGTGACCCTCGTGCTCGCCGACATGACGGCCTACAAATTCCAGCGCTTCTATAAAGACATGGACGGCATCTCGATTCCGCAGCCTTTCTGCGCCGGCTTCGCCCCCTTCGCATGGATCATCAACAAGGGCCTCGACATGATTCCGGGCCTCAACAAGATAGAGATCGACGCTGAAGGGCTGAAGAAGAAATTCGGCCTTCTCGGCGAGCCCCTGTTTCTCGGCGTCGTGGTTGGCGTAGGCATCGGATGCCTCACCTGCCGGAGCTGGGGCGAGATAGTAGACAGCATCCCCGCCATCCTCGCGCTCGGCATCAAGATGGGAGCCGTGATGGAACTCATCCCGCGCGTGACAGTGCTCTTCATCGAAGGCCTCAAGCCTATCTCCGACGCCACCCGCAGCCTGATAGCCCGCAAATTCAAGGGCGCCGACGGCCTCAGCATCGGCATGTCGCCGGCACTCGTGATCGGCCACCCCACCACGCTCGTGGTGTCGCTGCTTCTGATACCCTGCACGCTGCTGCTCGCAGTGCTTCTTCCCGGCAACCAGTTCCTGCCGCTCGCATCGCTTGCCGGCATGTTCTATATCTTCCCTCTCGTGCTCCCCTTCACCAAGGGCAATGTGCTCAAGACCTTCATCATCGGCCTCATCATCATCACCGGCGGCCTCTACATGGTGACGAACATGGCTCCCGACTTCACATTGGCGGCCCACGACGTGTATGAAGCCACGGGCGACTCCGCAGTGGCAATCCCAGCAGGCTTCGAGGGCGGTGCGCTCGACTTCGCATCGTCGCCGCTGGCATGGGCCATCTATCAATGCTCGGTCAACCTCAAATATATCGGCGCCGGCATCCTCGTGCTGCTCGCCTGCGGCATGATGTGGTGGAACCGCGTGCACATCACCCGCAACCAGGCCGCCATGATCAAGGACAATTCCGACGAAATCCAGAAAAATATCTAAACCACATAAAAAATGAAAAAAATACTTCTTTTCTTCGCCGCTGTGGCTGCCACAGCATCGATGTCGGCCCAGGTGAGCTACACCACCCAGCGCGCCTGCCATCCCGACGACGTGAAACATTACGACACCACCCAGCTCCGCGAACGCTTCTGCATGGAGAACGTGATGGAGGAAAACAAGATCAACCTCACCTACTCGATGTATGAACGCCTCATCTTCGGCGGCGTGGTGCCCGTAGGCCAGACCATCAAGCTCGAGACCATCGACCCGCTGAAGGCAGAATACTTCCTGGAGCGCCGCGAACTCGGAGTTATCAACACGGGAGGCGACGGCATAGTGACCGTAGACGGCAAGGAATATGAACTTCACTTCAAGGACGCCCTCTACGTGGGATGCGGCAACAAGGAAGTGACCTTCCGCAGCAAAGACGATGCCAACCCGGCGCGCTTCTACCTCAACTCGACTCCGGCTTACAAGCCCTACAAGACACAGCTCATCACCATCGACGGCCGCAAGGGCTCGATCAAGGCCAACCGTCTTCACTTCGGCAGTCTCGAGGAGAGCAACGACCGCTACATCAACCAGCTCATCACCAACAACGTGCTTGAGGAAGGTCCCTGCCAGCTGCAGATGGGTCTGACCGAACTGCTCCCCGGCAGCGTATGGAACACAATGCCGGCCCACACCCACGACCGCCGCTGCGAGAACTACTTCTACTTCAACCTCACCCCGGGCAACGCCATCTGCCACCTGATGGGCGAGCCGCAGGAAAACCGTGTGGTATGGCTCCACAACGAGCAGGCCATCATGAGCCCCGAATGGAGCATCCACGCAGCCGCCGGCACTTCCAACTACATGTTCATCTGGGGCATGGGAGGCGAGAACCTCAACTACAACGACAAGGACGAGATCAAATATCTCGACATGAAGTAATATCGGCGCTGACAAATATCAGCACAATCCATCAGCCCTGCGCTTCCGGCGCGGGGCTGACTTTTTTATACGTCAGGGGCGGTGATGATACGTCAAGGCCGGTCATGATAAGTTAAGGCCGGTCTATCCTTCTGTGTGGATAACCGGCCTTCAGTGTGTAGTCTTTACTTGCAGTTTTACTTGAGTGTGCAGTTTTAAGAGTATCTCTGCAAGGGGGATTATTTGTGTCGCTCCTCAATGGCTTTATGAACCTTGTGGACTTCCTTTACAGCGCAGAACGCCGCAGCCACCATGGCAGCCTTGAGCACAATCTTGGCGATGTCAAAGCCAAGGTGCAATGCGAAACGCATCTCCTTGCATTCTTTTTCTTCGTGTGACATAATAACAGTTTTTTTTTAGTATTAAATTAAGTGATGATTGATTTCGGTCTTTATGCTAATCAAACAAGCGGGGGTGAATTTTGGTTCACCTCCGCTTGTTTAATTCATGTTTCGCTGCGCGAAACATGAGGGTTATGGGTTAGGGTTTAGTTTATCTGTCAGAGTCGGGATCAGAGCTGGAAATGGCGGGAGGCGAGGCGGTAGCCGTCGCTGAAGACCTCGAGGGTGTAGTCGCCTGAAGTGAGAGTGGTGTTTACATCCCAATATATCGACACGGACATCTCGTCGTTGGCATATTCCACCTGACGATGAGCCGTGGCCGGAACGCTGGCGCCATCCATCGGGAACGAGATGTTGCCACCGAGCAGCGAGCCCTCGGGAGTGATGATCCTGACGTAGAAGTCGCGCATGCCGGGAGCGGCCGTAGCGTTGGGGCTGATGGTGAAGAATACGGCGAGCTGCTTTGCTTTGCCAACTTTCTTCTCATTCTTTCCCTTCTTGTTGAGCGCCTGCAGACGGAGGCTCGTGATATTCAGTTTCTTGGCCTGCTTTACGGTCTGCGTCAGCTCCTCATTGCTCTTAGTGGCGACGGTGACTGCAGAAGTGAGCTGTTCGTTGCGTGAGCGCACTTCCTGAATCTCATTCTTCAGGCCTTCGTTTTCCTTGGAGAGGCGATCGATTTCCTCCAGATAGTGCTTGAGGATACCCTTGAGGGTGGCGATTTCATTCTCCAGTTCCTTGATGCGCGCGCGGTTTGCGGCATTGCTCTTCTTCTCCTGATTCAATTCCTGGAGCAGCCCCTCGACCTTCATGCGGGCCTGATTGTATTGCTGCACGAGCGAATCGTTTGTGAGATACATCTGCTGTCCCTCATACATGTTGAAGTTGGCGTTGAGCTCATTAAACTCATTAGTGAGCACCAGCCTGTCGTTGGCAAGTTCGAGCGAGTCGGCCCGCGCCTCCGCCTCGTTGAGGCTGATGGTGCGCCGGTTGTTGCTTACAATCAGGGTTACTACAAGGGCCACAAGGCAGAGAGCCACGGCGGCTCCAACATATATTATGGTTTTCTGTTTCTTGTCCATATTCAGGGTTTGATTCTTGCAGGGATGCGCGGACGAGCACGCATTAGATTCATAAATAGCTTCTGGACTGCAAAGTTAATAATTTTTTTTGTAAAAGCCAAAGCCATCGCGCGGAGTCGCCCCGGCGACGCTGTAATTTTGTCAGCCGGGGCCGTAAGAGCTACTGCCAAAAGACCTCGCACCTTGTGCGAGGCACAGTAACATATATCATAGACGGCACTTGCGACAGCAATAACTTACATTGATGCAATGCGCGCTATTGGAGAAGCTCTTAACCGACACAGGATTTCTTAATTTTATCAGTCGAAGACCATGTCGACAGCGTCGGAAGGACCCTGATCGGGAACGCCGGTGAGGGTGCGGATGATGGCGAGAGCACGGCTGAAGCGGTCGGGATCCACGCTTTCAGGATAACAGGGGGAATCGACCGATGAAGTGCCGGCTTCGGGAGTCGCGAGACATTCATACCAGAGGGTGGAGAGAGCGAAAAGGGCCAGATCGTCGGAGATATGATACCCGTCGGTGGAGAAGCCATCCTCCACTTCCGGATACTGTCGTCTCATCTCCCATATCAGGGTTGCGGCGGGAATACGGATGTCGAGGTTTTCCGAAGCCTTGTCGCCGGCTTTGAGTATAGCCTCATACATCTTCTGCGGGTCGCGGTCGTAGCGCGAGAAATCGCCATGGTTGGTGCCTTCGCGGTAGGGCCAGGTATAGTGCCATGCGATCTTGGCCGACGGATTAGAATTGCGGAAAAGCTGCACGAGGCAGTCGAGCGAAGGCTGATAGGAGTCGTAGACTCCGGCAAGTCCCGACTGCTGCTGTATCACTATCACATCCCAGTCGAACAGCGACAGGGCGTCGTCGATGGTGTGAATGGCATCGGTGTGCCACTTTCCGACGTCGGAATATTGGAAATCATAGTCGGGGGAGTCGGCAAGGTGGCTTTCCCAATGCTGCGCGAGGGTGCAGCCGCTGCGGGTGAGGCGGGCTATGCAGATTGAGTCGCCGTTTAACTCCTCGACCATGCCGGGCATGAAGGTGGAGGCGTTGATAGTAAAACTGTTGCCAATCGCGAGAATCTTGATTGCGGAGGCGTGATGCCGCTTATAGACCGCGAGATCGGAATAATCCGAACCGGACGACTTTTGCGACAGACTGAATGCGGCAGGACCGTAGTGGATGTCGTCGTCGCCGCAAGCCGAGCAGGCGAACAGCAACGAGAACAGGCATATCAGCAGATTGAGTTTTTTCATGGTTTTCAGATATAGGTCATTTCATTTTTAAGGTAATTTCATATCGCCGCGGATGACGTCGGGTTGCAGACGGCGTCGAGTTGGCGGAGGAGTGAATGGGACGGATTATTGGAGATGGATCGCAGCGGGATTCCCTTCTCATTCAGAATCCGCTCCTCTTCGGTCTGTGCCCTCATTCGGGCAGCGATGCCCGCAGGGTCGGCTCCATCGCGCGCGGCCACCCGCGCAGCCCTCACCTCATCGGAGGCAGTGACGAGCCACACCTCATCGCAGAAGTCGGCTATACCTGAGGAAGCCAAAATGGCCGACTCCACGAAGCATACGTCAGCCCCGGCCTGCTCCAGCTGCGCGCACCATGCTTTCAGGTCGCTGCGCACAAGCCGATGCACAAGAGCATTTAGCCAAAGCCGGTGCTCATCCGAGCCGAAGACATGGCTCGCCAAAGCCTTGCGATCGATAGGTCCTCCTGCGGGACACACGGCATCGCCAAACCTTCCACGGAGCGAACCGCGCACCTCCTCGGAGCCGTCCATGATGCGTCGCGCCTCGAGATCGCAGTCGTAGACATGCTTTCCGCGCAACCTGAGGATACGGCTCACCACCGACTTTCCGCATCCTATACCACCAGCAATACCAATGAGCATCATAAGCAATTGATTTTTATATCTTTTATATCAATGAGTGATCAAATACTTCTTACCATCGACAATCCAAATGCCCTTTGGGAGACTTGATGCGTCGAGATTCTTCATCAGGCGTCCGTCGATGGAATAAATTTTGGGAGGAGAGGGAAAACTGACGCCATCCGACACGATGTCGTCAACGACAATTTCCCTGGAATAGACGGGATTGAAATACGACATCTCGCCATCGGCCGAAACCAAGAAATGGGGATAGCGTTCGGAAGTGCCCAGAATGAAATGCTGGTTGTAGCCGATATTTATTCCATTGGAGAAATAACCGGCCGCTTCCTTATTACCCATGATTTCGAAACCCTCGGCGCTTGAGACGCAAGTCATGCCGAGATCGCGTGCCAGACGAAGCAGTTCCCAAAGCATATAGAGTCGGGTGCCGGGGCATGGATGCCATTCGCTCCAGGAAGAGATGCCGAGTGTGTCGGGAGGAGCGAGCGACCCGGCAATGGGGTCGACTGATGCCATGGGCGCCACCCAGGCGTCGGGATATGAACCTCCCTCGGAAACGAGGGCACCGGGAAGATAGTTTTTCCAACACTTCCGGTAGGCATGAAGCGCAAAGACAACCCAAGCCCCTTTCTGAGACGCCTCGATGATACGGTCGCGATAGAACTTCATCTCCGACACCGGATAAGAATTGTCGGGATTGGCCTCGCCCTTATAGTCGGGAAGTTGCTGTCCCTCGAGATTGAGGCGCGAGACAGTAGACATGAAAGGAGGAAGATTATATGTCACCAATGCATTGTCGGCAAAGCCGTTGGGGCAAATGGCATTGATTTTCGGGGTCAGGGCGTGGGATGCGATTATGTTATGAGAGACCCACGAACGGCCATGGATTCCAAGAGAATCCGCTATCCGGAACCATTCTCCCCAATGATAGTCGACATCGAAATTGGAATCGTAGAAGAGAGCCTTCCGGGAATCGAAGTCACCCACGTAGGGCTTCACCATGCGGGAACTTACCTCAACCCAGGCGCTCCGGAGAGAATCGGGCATAAACTGGCGACGGGAAACGGCATCGAAGACGGAAACGGTGGAATAACTGTCGGAGCCGTGATATTCACCCTCACGCAGCAGAGAATAAGCAAGTGGAGAGCGGAGATTGTCGACATACCAGCAATTGAGGTATTCGCCGGCACACTGCATGGAATGCGACTGGATCTCCCAGGCGTACTCATCCTGCATGCGGCGCGCGATGAGGCCGGTATCGTTGAGGGTGGGAACGGAATCGGTGAAGCCGGCCCTCCGACCCTCGAGAGAGACGGTGCCCTTGAGTCCGAGACTCTCCAAAACGGGAAAAAGGATGGTGAAATACCCCCAGGATGAATATTCACGGGGATCCGTCAAGAGGCAACTGCCGGTGACTCCGTCGTCGTCCTGGATAGTGAAAATGGGTTTCCTTCGACTCTGTGAGGGCGCTACATGCCATGCACCGCCGACAGCGAGCGAGCGGAGTGAATCGATCGGGACATCAATATCGGCGACCTCTTCAGTCTCCGGAACAATCATGAAATAGCGGGGAGGGATATGGAGGGTCCAGACACCTGCGTCGACCGGAGAATCGGGATATAGGATCCATTGACGGGAATCCTTGCTGCGCAGTGGAGACAGGCAAATCACGCGGCCATCGGCATCAGTGAGCGTGGGCACCAGGTTCTCCTCCTCTATTTCCACAACGTTTCGCTGCAAGCGGCCGGCAAAATCATCGGGCACCGAGACCAGAAAACGGTTGGCATCAGAAGATATGATGGAGGGGCGAGGATATGACACGCTGATCATGTCGGGACTCAGGGGATTGCAGATATTGGCGGAAGAATTGGATTGGCCATAGACTGAGGGCGCGAAGAGAAGGCATATCAAAGCAGCCACCGAGAGCCCCTTCTTCAGCCATGCTCCGGAGATGAGGCGCCAGAGGAAAATCGCGCCGCGGAAACAAAGCTCGATGCACATCGCTATCCACACTCCGTTGAGCCCCATCGTGGGAGCGAGCAGAGCGGCGAGCGGCACCCTGACGAGCCAGATGCTGCCGAAGTTCATGGCAGCGGGCACCACAGTGTCGCCCACGCCAATCATCACGCCGTAGGCCACGATGGAGGCTGCAAACATCGGTTCGGCAAAAGCCTCGATGCGGAGTGCGCCGGCCCCGAGCGATATTATGTCGGGCACCGGGGTCATGAGCGACATGACATCGGCGGCAAAGAGATATAGCACCACACCCATCACGCCCATAGTGAGCATGCCGAGCACCACAGTGATATATCCGAAACTGCGGGCGAGATGCTTCCTTTTGGCACCATAGCTCTGCCCGACGAGGGTGGTGGCGGCGTCGGCGAGGCCATAGCCCGGCATATAGCAGAGGCTCTCGGCCGTGACGGCAAAGGCATTAGCCGCTATGGCCATGACGCCGAGGGGAGCCACAATGATGGTGACGGCTATCTGGGCGCCGCATATCACGGCATGCTCGAGAGTCATCGGCGCCGACACCTTGAAGGCGTTGCGCAGAATCTCACGCGTAGGCCTGAAACTCCCTTTCTCGCGCGAGATGCGGAGCTCCTTCTGGCGGAAGCACAGAAACCACATCATGATGGCGGCCGTGACGATTTCGGCGGCAGCAGTGCCGAGCGCCGCTCCGAGTACCCCGAGCCCGCAACCGGGAATGACAAAGGAAGTGCCGGCGAAAGCGACTTCACGCGTGGGGAATATCAGGAAATAGTTGAAGATGACATCGAGCACACACATCATGACGTTGAGGCCTCCGGCCACTTTCATGTTGCCGCTGCACCGGAGCATGCCACCGGCAAGATAATTCATGGTGAAGAGCGGGAGCGCGAGCACAAACACGAGGAAATAGATGGAGGCGCCATGACATATCTCCGGTTCGCCGCCGAGCCAATGAGGCAACGGGAACGCAATGGCTGCACCTACGGCGGCTACGACGAAAGCGAAGCAAAGACAAGTGGTGATGCCCTGGCGCAGTATCTTTCGTGCGCGCACGAAATCGGATGCTCCGATGCTGTGAGCCACCTGCACGGAGAAACCCATAGTGGCGGCCGAGCATATACCCCAGAACAGCCATAGCGAAGTAGCCACAAGGCCCACCGAGGCCGAGTCGTCGGCTCCGAGATGCCCGACCATGGCGGCGTCGATATACTGCATCATCATCGACGAAAGCTGCGCCACCATAGCCGGCCAAGCCAGACCGGCGGTGAGCTTCAGCCGCTGGCCGAGCGAGAGGGGACTGCCATTTCTGATCGCTTCTATCGTCATCGTCAACGCAGGTTTTTGCGTACCATATCGAGAAAATCCTTCATCGCCACCGGGTCGCGGCGGTCGATGATTTCCTTCAGCTGCTGCAGGTTGGCGCGTATGAGGTCGATCTGCGCCGAGGTGTGTGGATTGAAGAGAATCTCGGTGAGCAGATAGTCGTCCTCGCTCATCAGCCCGTGGGCGATGGCGAGATGCCGCTTGAAGGTAGTGCCCGGAGCGTCCTGATGCTTCATCACGCTTCCGAACACGAGGGTGGAGGTGAAGGGAATGGAGAGTGAATAGGCTATGGTCTCGTCGTGCTCCTTGAAGGAATATTCCTCGATGTGGAGGCGCAGGTCTTTATAGAGGCGGCGGAAAAACTCACGACCCTCGGCATCACCTTCCTTTATGATGATGGCATTCTCGTTGGCCAGATTGCTCAGCGAGGCGAATGTGGGTCCGAACATGGGGTGGGTCGACACGAAGCGGCGACCGCATGCGGCGTAGTATTCGGGCAGTCCGGTCTTGACGCTCGCGATGTCGCTGAGGATGCACTCCTGCGGTATATACGGCATCACGTGGTCGAAGGCCTGACGGGTATACTTCACCGTAGCGGCGTTGATGATCATATCAGGCCTGAAGGGCTCTATCTCTTCCGGAGTCTTGAATCGCTCCACATTGAAAGTGAACCGCAAGCGCTGCGGATCGGGATCGTAGATGGCCACCTGATGGTCGAAACTGAGGAGATCGCAGAAAAACGAGCCCATCTTGCCGGCTCCCAATATCAGTATCTTCATTGTTTTTATTCAGTTTTCGCATTAACGAAAACTGAGGGTTATATGGTTATACGGTTATATGGTTATTTTTTTGGTTATATGTTTATGGTTCGGTTTTTTGGGGATTTGCTTATCCGGGTGACAAGGGGGATAGAAATACACCACTATATTATAACAAAAAACGGGGGACTCTTGTTATGTCAGTAGAGTTAAATGTATGGAAAGCTGCAGATATCGAACGGCGGGATATGTGATTATAAATAAATGTTAAAGTTAGTCAATTTAATCAAAATTTAACATTTTTAATTTACTTTTGCAGCGCTGAAATGTTGAACTATTTAGACGAACCGCCCAAAATGCGCATTTCAGAGGAAATGCGTCATCATGATTTCATGTTTATCTCTCTCCAAATCAATCTAAAATAACGCAACGAGAGTATAATTCACATAAAAAGTAGAACCTAAAAAAATTCTGCATGAAAAACGTTTGTTTCACACTGAACCGGAAGTTCGTGGCGACAATGGTAATGCTATTGGCAATCGCACTTCCAACCCTGGCTCAGAAGATCACCGTGCGCGGCGTTGTCGACGACACGACGGGAGAACCTCTGATTGGTGCCACCGTACTTGAGAAAGGCACCAGCAACGGCACCGCTACCGACCTGGACGGCAATTACACGCTGACGGTGGAGCCGAATGCAATCCTCGAGTTTAGCTATGTGGGCTACACCCCACAGGAAATCGCGGTCGATGGCAAGACCCAAATCAACGTGACCTTATCGGAAAACACCACCATGCTTGCCGAGACTGTCGTGATCGGCTACGGCTCTGTAAAGAAATCAGACGCCACCGGCTCAGTGGCAGTGGTAAAGCCGAGCGAAGTTGAAGCCGGCCTGGCTACTTCGGCACAGGACCTGCTGGTTGGCGCAAGCCCCGGCGTGGTAGTGACCACCGACGGCGGCAACCCCTCTGGCGGCGCCAACATCCAGATCCGCGGTGGCGCGTCGCTTGCAGCATCCAACGCTCCCCTCATCGTGGTGGACGGCGTGCCGATGGACACCAAGGGAGTGACGGGCTCTTCCAACCCTCTGAGCCTTATCTCGCCGGAGAACGTTGAGTCGATGACCATCCTCAAGGATGCCTCAGCAACAGCCATCTACGGTTCGCGCGCATCAAACGGCGTCATCATCATCACCACCAAGAAAGGTAAATCCGGACGTCCGCAGGTCAATTTCTCGGCCAACATGTATGTCTACACCCCGCGCAACTATCTCGACATGATGGATGCCAACACCTTCAGCAACTTCATCAGGACAGAATATGGAGCGGAAAGCGAACAGGCAGGCGCGCTGGGCAACGCCAACACCAACTGGTATAAGGAAACGCTCCGCACCGTAGTCAGCTCCGACTACAACCTGAGCGTCGGCGGCACCGTGGGCTTCCTCCCCTACCGCGTCGCAGTGAGCTACACCAACAACAAGGGTATCATGAAGAACACCGCGATGGACCGCGTGATCGGATCGATCAACCTCACCCCGAAATTCTTCAACGACCTGCTTTCGGTCAACCTCAACGTGAAGGGCGCATACGTGAAGAACCAGTATGCCGACAACACACTTGGCACAGCCGCAGCGATGAACCCGACACTCCCCGTGAGGGATTTTGAGAACGGCGCCGCTTATCTCGGCTACTGGACCACTTACCAGGCCAACGGCATGCCGGTGGACAAGGACACCCCCTACGGCACCATCAACGTGACCACAGCTCCCGAGAACCCGATCTCACAGCTTCTCGAGCACGAGTCGAAAGGCACAAGCTGGCAGAGCGTCGGCAACCTTCAGATCGACCTGAAGATGCCCTTCCTCACCGACCTTCGCGCCAACCTCAACCTCGGCTACGACATCCAGAAAGGCGACTGGTTCGGCTACTACATGCCCAACACACCGAAGGCATGGGTGAACGGCTACGGAGTGAAACTTGACCCGAACAGCGACAACGTGACCACAATAAAAGACGGTGGCGTGTCGGCCGACAAGCAGCACCAGATCCGCCGCAACCTCCTTCTCGACTTCTACCTGAACTACAACCACGAATGGGAAGAAATCTCGTCGACCCTCGACGTGACCGCCGGCTACTCATGGCAGCGCTTCCACAACAAGGGACACAACTACAGCTACGTCTACAACGTGGGCGACCCGCAATACTATCCCAGCCAATACGCAGGCGAAGACCACTCGAAGTATCTTGGCCAGCAGGCTTATCCTACAAGCTACTACTCGACACCCCACCAGCTCGTATCCTTCTTCGGCCGCGTGAACTACAGCATCCTGCGCTACCTCGTCACCGCGACAGTGCGCTACGACGGCACATCGCGCTTCTCGAAAGACAACCGCTGGGGCCTCTTCCCGTCGGTGGCAGTGGGCTGGAAACTTCTTGACGAGCCCTTCATGGAAGGCGCCCGCAACGTGATGAACGAACTGAAGATCCGCGCAGGCTACGGCGTGACCGGCCAGCAGGACCTCAACGACGACTACTTCCCGTATCTTCCCGTCTACAACGTATCGACCGACGTGACACACCGCTACCCGCTGGGCAACGTGGAATACTTCCCCGTGACTCCGGGCGCATACAACGCCGACATCAAATGGGAGGAAACCCACACATGGAACGCGGCTATCGACTTCGGCTTCGCCAACAACCGCGTGAACGGTGCACTCGAATTCTACAAGCGCACTACCAAAGACCTTCTCACCTTCGCCAACTACCCGGCCGGCTCCAACCTGACCAACAAGGGCAACATCAACATCGGCGACCTTGAGAACATCGGTATCGAGCTGACGTTGAACACCCGTCCCATCGTGACCAACGACTTCACATGGAACTCCAACATCAACATCGCCTGGAACAAGAACAAGATCACCCGCCTCGCAGAAGGCGCTGACACCCAGACCGGCGACATATCGGCCGGCGGCAGGGGCAACACCATTCAGAAGCATGAAGTGGGCCATTCGGCATTCAGTTTCTACGTCTACGAGCAGGTCTACAACCAGGACGGCACACCGCTTGAAGGAGTATTCGTAGACCGCAACGGCGACGGCGAAATCACAGAAGCCGACAAATATCTCTACCACAGCAAGGATCCGAAAGTGACACTGACATGGGTCAACACGTTCAACTACAAGAACTGGGACTTCGGCATCACACTGCGCAGCAACATCGGCAACTGGGTCTACAACGACCGTATGGTATCGACCACTTTCAAGTCGGCCAACTCGGCGCTGCCGCTGAGCAACATGAGAGACAACACGTTCCTCTTCAACGACGACAATCTCGTGCAGAAGATGAGCGACTACTTCGTGCAGAACGCCTCGTTCCTGCGCTGCGACAACATCACCGTGGGCTACACATGGCATAATCTGCTGAACGACAACCTGCGCCTGCGTCTCTACGGCGCCGTGCAGAATCCCTTCGTGATCACCAAATACAAAGGCCTCGACCCGGAAATCTTCTCCGGCATCGACAACGGCGTATACCCCAACCCGATTACATTCTCGCTCGGCGTAGTTGCCTCGTTCTAAATTCAAATTTTGCCGTTGGCAAAATTTGAGGGTTATGAGTTTATAGGTTGGTCTGACAACCTGAAGGAATCAGCAAGAGGCCAGACCGAAATCAAACCTTGAACACTCACACCGAAACCATTGAAAGCGAAGTTTTAAAACGTAAAAAACAAGATTTATGAAATTCAACAGATATTTCATCATAGGCACCATGGCACTGTCGCTCGGCATGACTTCCTGCGTCGGCGACCTCGATGTCAAGCCTGATGATCCCAACACTAAACTTGAGCTCGCCGACAAGGCCGAATTCCTCGGTATGCTCGCGCGCGCCTACGGCGGCCTCGTGCTCGAAGGCGGCATCTCAGTAGACGACGGCGGCGCCGGCGTCTACACCCGTCAGCTTTTCAACCAGCAGGAACTGTCGTCGGACGAGGCTATCGTAGGACGCAACTGGAACGACGGCGGCATCGACGAGATGAGCTACAGCATCCCCGGAAAAGACAACCACTGGGGCTACGAGATGTATTCGCGCATCAACTATCAGCTTGGAATCTGCAATGAGTTCCTGCGCACGGCCGACAGAGAAGGCAAGTCGTTCTTCAGCGATGCCGAACTTGAAAGCATGAAGGCAGAAGCGCGCGTGCTCCGCGACCTGAGCTACTACCACATGATCGACATCTTCGGCCGCGGTCCCTGGACCGACGAGAACTCCCTCGTGGGCGCCATACCCCCGACCTACGACCGCCAGCAGCTCTTCGACGCCATCGTGAGCGACCTGGAGGATGCCGCCCCGAAAGTGGTGCCGGCAGCGCAGCAGGAATACGGACGCCTGAGCCGCGAGGCAGCCTACATGCTTCTGGCGAAGATGTATCTCAACGCTGAAGTCTACACGGGCACCGCGATGTGGGACAAATGCGCCGAAGCATGCAAGAAAGTGCTGGAGAGCGGCATCAAGCTCGCACCGGAATACAAATACCTCTTCTGCGGCACCAACAAGAAATATGTGGGCAACGGCGAGATCCTCTGGGGAGTGCCCCAGGGCGACAATCTCGGCACCTACGGCGGAACTACATACCTGACCATCGGCTCATACAACGCTGAAGTGGACACACAGCCTTACGGCTATACATCGGCCGTAGGCGGCTGGGGCGGACCGCGCGTGCGTCCGGAGCTCTCGAAAGCCCTCGCAAGCAACGACAAGCGCCGCCTTATCTATGAGGGCGCACTCCAGGAAGACCTCGAGGACCTCTCGAGCTGGACTGCCAGCGGCTGCGGCTACATGTGCATCAAGTTTGTGAACACCGACGAATCGGACTACTACAACGAGAACAAGACAGTGCTCTGCAACGACGCGCAGAAGACCTCAACCAACTTCCCGATCTTCCGCCTCGCCGACACATATCTGATGCTCGCCGAATGCCAGCTCCACGGAGTGAACTGCGACGGCCTGAACTACTACAACCAGGTGCGCACCCGCGCCGGCATGGCACCCGTGAGCTCCTACACCGCCGACGACCTGCTGAAGGAACGCATGTGTGAGCTCTACTGGGAGGGTCACCGCCGCTCCGACCTCATCCGCTTCGGCAAATACACCGGCTCGGCCTACAACTGGCAGTGGAAAGGCGGCATCTACGAAGGAACCGCCCTCGACACACAGCGCGCGCTCATGCCGATACCGGCACAGTTTGAGCCTACTCTCGGCCAGAACCCCGGTTATTAATCAACCCCCTAAAAACCAAACAAGACGATGAAACATATAAAATTCGCAGCGCTGGCAGCCTTGGCTGTGTTGGGAATGACCGCTTGTCAGGACGACACCGACCCCAAGATCTCCACCGCAACAGAGTTCGAGCTCAACACGCCGCCGATGGTCAACGAGACTCTGGTGCTTTCACCGGAAGGGACCTACACCTTCACAGTGTCGCAACCTAACTACGGCCTGACACTCGCACCGACCTACGGCATCGAAGTCTCGCTCAAGGAAGACTTCACCCCTGTGAAAGAAGGCACCTACCTCAATTCGCTCGGCGAGGAAGTGGCGATACCGGGATCGGTAGTGATTCCGCTCGAGAGCCAGATCCATGCAGTGCTGAGCGTGAAGCAGAGCAATCTCGCCACCGCCATCTGCGCGATGCGCGGCATCGGCACTGCCGAAGACTACACTGAAGAAGACCCGCGCCCGCTCTACGTGCGCGCCACGGCTGTCGTGGCCAACCAGCCCTCCACCGCCATCACATCGAACGTGGTGGAACTGAAGGCAGTGAAGGAATATTGCGCCATCGAAGCAGGTACCATCGATGTCGATGTGCTCTACAACCCGGGCAACGCCAACGGCTGGGACTTCAGCAAGTCGATGCTGCTGGCCGCTACTTCCGACAATGTATATGAGGGCTATCTCGCCATCGACGGAGAGTTCAAGTTCACCCATCAGGCTGAATGGAGCAATCCGGGCAACTACGGCGCCGGCGAATTCACCGAGAATGCCGAGACCGGAGTATGGGAAGGCGAACTGATCGAAAACGGCGGCAACTTCAACGGCCCCGCTTCCGGCCTCTACTACACCATAGTGACCATCACCAACCCGGCTACCGCAGCCGACGAAGTGGCAGGCTCCGTGAAGATGATTCCCATCACGAGCGTAGGCCTCATCGGCGACTTCAACGGTTGGGATCTCGGCGCTATCGTGGAGATGACACCGATGGACGGCTTCTCGACCTGGAAGGCTGAAGGAGTAGACCTCGGCGACGGCGGCTGGAAGTTCATCATGAACCATGGCTGGGACTACAACCTCGGCGGCTACGACAACAGCAACAATATGCTCAACCTGGTGCAGAACGGTGGCAACCTTACGGGCGCAGGCACACGCACAGTGATCCTGGACCTCTCGAAACTGCCCTACAGCGCACGATATGAATAATAACCGACAGCAGGATGCCGGACTCGCCTCCGGCATCCCGCTGACAATCTGAAAACATCAATATGAACACAAAAAACATATATTTGCTCGGACTCGGATTATTGGCTGCGGCAGCACTCGCATCGTGCGACAATGTCGAGGATAGCCTTGCAAAACCGATCACTAACCCCCAGGAGCCAATCTTCGACGCCGCGTCGGTGGAATACAAGGCATTCCCCTATATCGACGCCTCCGACCCGCAGGTGGGCGAAGTGGAGGTGGCCTATTGCGTGGCGCCTACCCTTCCCGCCGGCTTCACCCTGAGCGGCACCCTCGAGCTGTCGGCCACTGAAGACTTCTCTAAGAAGATAGAAGTGCCCCTCACCTACCGCGACCACCACATGTATGCCAACGTCGGCGACATCGCTGCGCAGTATACTGAACTCTACACCAAGAATCCGGCCACTGTAGACCTCTACAGCCGCACGATACTGACTGCAGCCAACGGAACGGACGTGGTGCGCATCGGCTCCATCGACACCTATTTCGGCAACGAGCCTTACGCCTACACTCCGGTGCTTCCCTCGAAGCTGATTCCGGCCAATTTCTATCTGATGATGGGCGACGGCAGCGACTGGGACTACGCCCACGCGCTGAAGATGAACCATGCGGGCAGCAACCAGTATGACGACCCGAACTTCTCGATCGTGGTGAAGGAAGGAGTTTCGGCCGGCGACAAATGGATAATCGTTCCTGCCGAGACCATCTATAAGCTGAGAGCAGGCGCTCCGCTCGCCGGCAACGACTACTATCTGCCGGTGTTTGACCGCGTAGACAACGGCACAAGCTATGGCGACCTCGACGAGCAGACTTCTGGCGACATCGACGCCGCGATGCTTCCTTCAATCTCCATCCCTTGCGAGATCGACATCAATGCCCAGAACATGACCTACTCGGCAAAGGCTGCTGTAGAGAACTACTATGCTACGGGCAACGGTTGGTCGAACTGGGGCGAGCACTGGATGCCGCTGTCGACCACCAATTTCTCGGACTACAACGGTTTCCTCAACCTCGACTCTGAATTCAAGTTTGCTCCGCAGGCAGGCTGGGGCGGCGACTTCGGCACATCGGCCGCAGTGACTGAAACCGAAAACAACGGCGTCTTCAGCTATTCTGCCACCCTCGACCGCGCAAGCGACAACATCAAGATCGGACATGCCGGCCTCTACTGGGCATATCTCAACGCCACCACATGGGAGATGAGCCTCACCGAGACCAAGACATGGGGCTTGATCGGCGACTTCAACGGTTGGGGCGGCGACGTAGTCCTGACTCCCTCTGCCGACCTCTACATCTGGACAGGTGAACTGACCGTGGAAGCAGGCCAGGGCTGGAAGTTCCGCGCCAACAGCGACTGGGGTGTGAACCTCGGCGGACAGGCCGACGCTCTCTGGAACAATGGCGACAACATCGTGCTTCCTGAAGCCGGCACCTACACCATCACCCTCGACCTCACCACTTATCCCGCTACATATACAGCAGTGAAAAAGTGACCTCACCGGCAAGCGGCCTCCAAGCCGCCCCGACAAAGCAATCAGCCCGCCGTCGCAATGACGGCGGGCTGAGTTTGTTTTATCACTACAAGTAACTTTATTGTTATTAATTTTTTTTATTAGGAAATTTTAAGACCGGTGTTTCGATATTTCTGAATTTTATTCTATAAATATCCTAATTATCATCTTAAATGAAACAGCTCTTTTTATTCAATAATTACACTGTATTGAATAAAAAAGTATGTTTTTTATTCAATAGACCTTGCTTTAGTGAATAAAAACGGCAAAAATTACCTCTTGCAGAGGCTGCCGAATACAAAATCTCCCCGACATATAATGCCGGGGAGAACATGCTGCCGCAGCCTGCCCTCTATTTAAGTAAACTACATGTTATTTTGCAGTCATTGTTCTTATCGGTCAATATCATCTCAATACTTTTCACCGGTTGAGATTTGGAAGAGAGTGATGCGACATTCTTTTCCCAACCGAAATTGAAAATGGAGTCAAACATTCTCATGTACTCGCCATCGCCTCCCATCGTGTATTCATAATCATATAATTTTGAATCCTCACCCATAGAGGAATGCAACGAAAATTCCATTGTGAATATATTTGTATCACTGCGGGTGATATTGAAAAGGCCTTCCCCTACAGTCATAGGTCGGGATGTATTGTTCTGATACGAAACCACCTTTACAGGCTTGGTATTATCCTCATTGCGTATAAATCTTATCTCTCTTCCAACTTCAAAGAACTCATTGGTATTAGTAGCATCAACTTCATAAATTCGGAAAGACAAATAGAAATCTTCAACGATAAAATGGAGGGTGACAGTGGCTTCTGTCTTTACGTCCTTAATGATCAAATATGACTCTCCTGTCTTTGCTGGCTGTATATAAAGACTGTGATTAGGAGCCTCCATTTCAATTCCGAATCTACCAAGTACTTCAGGATTGCTCGCAGTGAGTTCGTAAACCCCACTACCACCTGTAAATGGAATAACAGCCCCTTTTCCAAACATTATGGTGTAGTCTCTTTGTTCAAAATGGATAGGAGTGATTGCATCCGGTTCATTATGCCCACTACAAGCTGTCATGAATAAGCATGTCAGAAGCATTATTACATTGAATATCTTGTTCATAGACTTATGATATTATTTTAGTTGATTGATTTTTGAACATACTTGCTGAACGTGATCAAGACCATACAAAAGTGAATGGCTGTCAATACCCATCCACATAAACAGTTTGTGAAGTGTCTGATAAGCATTCAGGATATAGGACGTTCCGATTTCAGGTTGGCGGCGTGCAAAACATATCGGTTCATGGTGGGCAATTCGGTTGCGTAGAATGTTTATGCCATCCAGTTCGTTGAATATAAAAGTGTTGTTATATTGAACTTCTGCCGAAGAACGGGGCTTGTTGGGGAATATAGCAAGTAATGTACGCCCGACAGCCCTGTATTGAGGATTGGCAAACATATATTTCCACACTCCAAATTCCATCTCAGCAAGAAGTTTCGGATGAGAATATGAACCGTCACGCATCAGTCGGTTATATGCTTTCTTTATGATTTTTGCACTGTCACGACAACCGGGCACATCAAATATACCCCCTTCAAGCACTGCATCACGCAGCCAATCTTCACCGAGTCTTTCAGTCAGAATACGGTCAATCGCATTTCTGACAGCCACCTCAAAGCAACTCAGAAGAGTAAACACATCTTGCGACAGGTTGAGATTCAACCTGTAAAGGGTCATCGTCTTCCGTGTATTGTTGTTACATGCCAGAAGGTAGCGTTGGAGCCGTTCTCCCGACAATATATGTTGAAATTCAGAATATTTCATCCGATTTTGATATTTTTTAAGTGCCGAATTTGTTTATAAATAAAAATTTCACTAACTTTGCAGTGTTGATTCCCGGTAGCCCCTGATACGTCAAGCTATCGGGTTTAGTTTTTTATAGTTGCAAAGATAATGTATTTTTCTGATATATCGGCTCTAAAAGCGGCTTAAATCGCATTGAATAATTGGATTCAAAGTATTTTCAAGCCATGAAATGAGGCAGTTGCAGCCTTACGGTACAAAAGGGGAACAAATACGGTGATTTTACATATCGGAGGCATAACCGAACTATCAGCCCTTAACATCCGTTTAGATAATATTACAAAAATCAGTCGGATATGAGAATCATTACCTGCGCCTTATAGATTCTAATCAGTGAGTTATCTTATGGAAATATCAAGAGTTACGATGATAGTGGCATTTGCCCTCTTATTGCTAAGTGGTTGTTCCAAATCATATAGGAATGTTGCGTCGTATAGTGCGGGCGGCTATCCGGAGCAAAAGCATGAGGAAGAAAACTTTGCTTCTGATGAGGAAGGGGCGGTGCAGGAGCCGGCCTGGACATATTTTGAAAAACTGTCGTATATGTTTGGTGCTGACTCTACATGTGTAGGGATGACAGATGACATGAATTTCCCGGAATGGTATTCAGGCTGTTTTGTGAACGACAGAAACCGACTGACCATAAATGTAGTGGGAGATACTGTGGATATCCGTGACGTTCTCGCTAAGCAACTCGGGGGAAATGAATTTGACCTGGGTGTCGGGGTGTGTTCAATCAAAGAGCAGATCAAGACAAGACAACTATTAAGGGAAGCCATCGCACAGAAATACAAAGGAGATATTACATCAGAAACAAAACCTGACGGAACAATCGACGTATGTCTTCAAGGTAGCAACGACTCAATTATTTCCGATTTCAAGAGGGATGTTTTCGATGCGCCGATACTGCGATTCTCACTTGCCGATAAGATTGGACTGATATCAATGTCTACTCCGGAAGATCATGATAGCCAAGAAGAAATATATGCCGAGCATGAAACTTCACCGGAGTTTCCGGGAGGTCCCGCTGCGATGCTGTCGTATATCCATGATAATATGAATTATCCACAAAGTGCTTATGAACAGGACATAGAAGGTCGCGTAGTACTGAAATTCCTTGTGCGCCAAACAGGAGAGGTTGATTCCGTAAAAATCATAAAAGGCAAAGACCCTGCACTTGATGCTGAGGCAATCAGGTTGGTTTCGGGATTTCCGCGGTTTATGCCTGCTACATTCGACCTTGTGCCAGTGGATAGATGGTTGACACTTCCCATAAGATTCAATAAAGCTGATTATGATGAAAGGCGTAGCAAACGGTATCTGACCTGCCAATCTGACAATATCGATGATTGTATAAGTAATGAAGACGTGTGTTCCAATCTGTCAGAATGTGACTCTATAAATATTCCGATTTACATCGTAGATGGAGTAGAGATGCAAAATATCGATAGTATTCCACCTCATGATATTGTTAAGATGGAGGTTATAAAGGACTCTAAAATCAAGCATATCTTTCGACCACGCCTTGGTGGAATTGTATTGATTACGACTAAATCAAAGAAAAATCTTAAACGTGTTATAGCAGATTACAAAAAGAATATGGAATTACATGAGCAAAATCGTTCTCAAGGAGAAATACGTATCCGTTGAGATACATATTTATTTTATTCATGGAACTCAATTAACACATTGGATGATGCAGTCGAATGTCGACAATCACGGACGAGATATTGAGTTGACAATCCGCTACAGTTTCAACACCTCAAAGAGCCGCTACAAAGGAACAGGAGCCGGACAGACAGAGAAAAACAGATTCTAATCAGTGAGTTATCTTATGGAAATATCAAGAGTTACGATGATAGTGGCGTTTGCCTTATTATTGATATGCGGTTGTTCCAGATCATATAGGAATGTTGCGTCGTATAGTGCGGTCGGCTATCCGGAGCAAAAGTATGAAGGCGCAACAACCAATCCTGTAAATTATGATAGTCAAGGAGAAATGTTTATCGAGCATGAAACTTCACCGGAGTTTCCGGGAGGTCCCGCTGCGATGCTGTCGTATATCCATGATAATATGAATTATCCACAAAGTGCTTATGAACAGGACATAGAAGGTCGCGTAGTACTGAAATTCCTTGTGCGCCAAACAGGAGAGGTTGATTCCGTAAAAATCATAAAAGGCAAAGACCCTGCACTTGATGCTGAGGCAATCAGGTTGGTTTCGGGATTTCCGCGGTTTATGCCTGCAACATTCGACCTTGTGCCTGTGGATAGATGGTTGACACTTCCCATAAGATTCAATAAAGCAGATTATGATGAAAGGCATCTAAACATGTAACAGAGGCTACCGAATACAAAATCTCCCCGACATATAATGCCGGGGAGGTCATGTCCGTATTTAACTAAAAAGCATTTTATTTCTAACGTGCGGGATCAGGCGAGGACTTCGCCGCGGAGAGTGGCGGAGGAGACTTCGGTGACGCGGACACGGATGAAGTCGCCGGGACGATAGTCGGCGCGGGGGAAGACCACCACCTTATTCTGCGAGGTGCGGCCGAAAAGCTCGTTGCGGTCGCGTTTCGACACTCCTTCCACAAGGACGTCAAACTCCTTGCCTATGTCGCGGCGGTTTGACTCAAGGCTGAGTTCATTCTGAAGCGCTATCATGCGGTTGAGACGCTCTATCTTCACCTCCTCCGGCACATTGTCGGGAAGATGCTGCGAGGCGAAAGTGCCGGGGCGCTCGGAATACTTGAACATGAAGGCGCTGTCGAAACCAGCCTCGCGCATGAGCGAGAGGGTCTCGAGGAAATCCTCCTCCGTCTCGTCGTGGAATCCGGTGAACATATCGGTCGAGAGACCGGCATCGGGGAGGATGCGGCGTATGGCCGCCACCCGGTCGAGATACCACTCGCGGGTGTATTTGCGGTTCATGGCCTTGAGCACCTTGTCGCTGCCGCTCTGCACCGGGAGATGTATGTGGCGGGCGATGTTGCCGTGGTCGGCCATCACATTAAGAGTCTCGTCGCTCATATCCTTGGGATGGGAAGTGGTGAAACGCACCCTCATGTCGGGCGCGGCCTCGGCCACCATGGCCAGAAGGGCCGGGAAATCGACCTCAGCGCCATCCTCACCCTTGTAGCGATAAGAGTTGACGTTCTGTCCCAGCAGCGTCACCTCGTGGAAACCACGGCTGCGCAGGTCGGCGAGCTCACGGAGTATGCTCTCCGGCTCGCGCGAGCGTTCGCGGCCACGAGTGTAGGGCACTATGCAATAGGAGCAGAAATTGTTGCATCCGCGCATGATGGAGATGAATCCGCCTACCCCGTTGCCGCCGATGCGTCGGGGAAGGACGTCGCGATAGGTCTCGGTGAGGCTCAGCTCTATATTGATGGCCTTCTCGCCGGCCTGGGCAGCTGCAAAAAGCTCCGGGAGCTGGAGATAGCTGTCGGGTCCGGCCACAATGTCGACGCCATAATCGTCGATGAGCGACTTCTTCAGGCGCTCGGCCATGCAGCCGAGCACCGCGATGATGATTCGGCGCGATTCCTTGCGTCCGAGAGCCTTCCAATGGTTGATGCGCTGATATATCTTCTGCTCGGCATTCTCGCGGATGGAGCAGGTGTTGAAAATCACGGCTGAAGCCTCTTCCGGGACATCGGTGGTCTCATAGCCGGCCATTCCCAAAACCGAGGCCACGACCTCTGAATCGGCCACGTTCATCTGGCATCCATAGGTCTCTATGCACACTTTTTCGAAAAAAGTGCCATTTTTATCGGTTTCATGTTGTAAAACACTATCCATACTATTTTTTTTATCGGATAAATTTTCTAATTTTGTGCAAAATTAGAAAATAAATCATAGAGCAACAAAAAAATACCCAATAAAAACCAGCAGTTACACACATGAGCATTCCTTTCATCACAGCCGAAGAGGCTGCTTCCTACATCAAGAACGGCGACAACGTGGGTCTGTCGGGCTTCACAGCCTCCGGTACGCCCAAAGTCGTAACTGTGGCACTTGCCGAACGCGCCCGTGCACTTCACGAGAAGGGACTCCCCTTCAAGATCAACCTCTACACAGGCGCATCGACCAACGACCATGTGGACGGCGAACTGTCGCGTGCGGAAGCGATCGCAGCGCGCACTCCCTACCAGTCGCACAAAGACTCGCGCAATGCAGTCAATAACCAGGCCATGAACTACTTCGACACGCACCTGAGCCATGTGTCGCAAGACATCCGCTACGGATTTTACGGCGACATCGACGTGGCCATAATAGAGGTGACGGAGATGAGCCCCAACGGCGACGTAGTGCTCGGAGCCGGCCTCGGCATGACCCCCACCCTGGCACAGGTAGCGAAAAAGGTAATCCTGGAATATTCCAGCTACTACAAGACCTCCTTCCGCGGCTTCCACGACAACTACGTGCCCCTCGACCCGCCTCACCGCCGCGAGATACCCATCTACAAACCCTCCGACCGCATCGGCACCACCATCCTGCACATCGACCCGAAGAAAATCATCGGCGTAGTGCCTTCCAACGCTTCGGAAGGCGTGAAGCCGTTTGCCCCGTCGGATGAAGTGACACACCTCATCGGCGAGAACGTATGCAACTTCCTGGTGGAGCAGCTCCGCACAGGTCAGATTCCGAAGGAATTCCTGCCTATCCAGTCGGGCGTGGGCAACGTGGCCAACGCCGTGCTATACGGCCTCGGCGAAAACCCGGATGTGCCTCCCTTCGAGATGTATACGGAGGTGATCCAGGACGCCGTAATGGCTCTCATGGAGCAGGGACACTGCAAATTCGCCTCTACATGCGCCATGACATTCTCCGACGACGCGATGCTCCACTTCATGAAGAACATCGATTTCTTCCGCGACAAGATAGTGCTCCGTCCCGGTGAGATTTCCAACAGCCCGGAAATCGTGCGCCGACTGGGTCTCATCACGATGAACACCGCCCTCGAGGCCGACATCTACGGCAACGTCAACTCCACCCACGTGCTGGGCACCAAGATGATGAACGGCATCGGCGGCTCGGCCGACTTCACCCGCAACGGCTATCTCTCCATCTTCTCCTGCCCGTCGGTGCAGAAGGGTGGCAAGATCTCGGCAATCGTGCCTATGTGCTCCCACGTAGACCACTCGGAGCACTCAGTGAAGGTGCTCATCACCGAGCAGGGCGTGGCCGACCTCCGCGGCAAGGATCCCCGCCAGCGCGCCGAGACCATCATCGAAAACTGCGTGCACCCGCTCTACAAGGAGATAATGTGGGACTACCTGAAACTCGCCAACAAGGGAGTGAAAGCCCACACACCCCACAACCTGCGCGCCGCTTTCGCCCTCCACGAGACCTTCATGGACTGCGGCGACATGACACAGGTGGACTTCGCCAAATATTATTGATTCAGAACCATATTCAGCCGGGCTGCCCCATGATGCTTCATGAGGCAGCCTGATGCTTTCCTCACCGCCTGGAATCCCCACAAAAACAGACTATAATGGCAAGAATGGCACTATTGGCAGCGATAGCCTCAGGCATCGCCCTGCTTTGCACCGACGCGTCGGCTCAGACCGCCTACGGCAGGATATATCCGGAACGTAACGACGACCTGGCCTACGAGAACAACCTCGTGGCCTTCCGCATATACGGCCCCGAGACGCAACGCCGGGGCGAGAAATCGTTTGGCTACGACATCTTCTGCAAATATCCCGATTCGGGCATAGTGCTCCCCACGCTCTACGAGAGCCAGGTCAGCGCGGCCAATTGGGCGAAAGTGGATTCGCTGCGCAAGTGCGACCCGGCAAAAGCCAAGGAACTTGAAAACGCCATCAGTTATCATATCGACCACGGGATGGGGGCTGACTTCTACGCCGTAGGCGCGACTCTCGGTTGCGGCACCACGGCCCTGCTCGACGACAACGGGAAAATTCTGTTCCCCTGGTGCTACGACAAGGTGGAGATTATAGAAAACGGGCCGGAGCGGTTTGAAGCCTTGCTGACCTTCAAGACGGTGGCAGTAGGCAACGACAGCGTGACGGAACGGCGACGCCTCGTGCTCTGCAAAGACAGTTATCTCAACGAATGCGAGGTGAGCTACGAGGGACTGACACAGCCGCGCACCGTGGTGGCGGGCATACCGCGCCGCGACGACGGACGCTCATTCATGTCGCCGGCAATGGGAATAATGGCCTATGAAGACCCTACGCAACGCAACGACAGCGGCAAGATCTACACCGGAGTGACGATAGAGGGAGGAGCGGAAAGGATGTATGAAGACCAGCAGCATCTGCTGGCGGCTAAGACAATACATCCCGGCGAGACATTCCGCTACCGCTGGGGCTACGCATGGAGCAAAGGGCGGCTGCCGCGATGGAGCGACTGGCTCAACTACCTGTCGCGATAAACGAGCCGCGGCAAGCTGCTGTTCAGATGAATCCGTTGCCTATTGAAAAAGAGGATTTAATCAGCTGTTTATAGACAAAAACGAGAGGATGAAACAGGCTGTCCTCAGAAAAGCTAGAGGATGATGGTGTCGGACTTACCGCTTGGTAAGATAGCGGCGGAATTCCTTCAATTCGGCCACTCCCATGAGTTTCAACATAAGGAGAGCGGCCACCACTCCGACGACGCCCTCAATGGCAAGCGACGCGAGCGACACAAGATTGAACGGAGCCGACACATCGCCCGACGGCACCGGCACAAGCCAGACTGCCAACGCGGCGACAGCCGCCGCCGACAAGAAGGGGCAGAGATCGCGCAGAAAGCCCGATAGAGGATAGCCGGTGGTGCGCGAAGCAAGCAGTGCCGTGGCAATCCACGTGGCGGCCGTGGCCGCTACCTGACCCCATACAAGCACATCGAGGCTTAGGCTGAACACAGTGGCCAGAAGAGCCACTGCAGTGGTGGCATCCTTCACTATCTCCACCACCACTATCTCACGCCCTTTGCCGAGCGACATCATGAAATTGGAATAAAGCGAGATGAACACAACGCCTATGCCGCGCAGACAGAGGAGCTGGAACAGCGGGACAGCCATGTCCCATTTGGTGCCGAAAAGGGAGTGGAAAACCGCTCCGCCGCAAGCGGCAAGCACCGTGAGCGCCGGGATGGCAAGGAGGGCCGCAAAGCGGTCGATGCGCTGCATGTAGCGGTGGAAAGTGGCCCGATCATCTTGCACGCCGGCGAGAAGCGGCACAAACGAAGATGTGAGTATCTGGCTGAGCGAGGCGCTTCCCATCTTGCTCCACTTGTCGGCCTGGCTGTAGACGCCGAGCTGCACGAGCGAATACCATTTGCCTATGACAAACTGATAGATATTTAGGAAAAGGGTGTTGAAAAACTGCGAGATAAAGACGCTGAGGCCGATATGGCGAATGTCGCGGATGGAGCGACGGGAGAAGACGAATCGGGGGCACCACCGGCCGGTAAGCCATAGCCACGCGCTCTTGATGGCGGCGAGCGCCACCGACTGCCAGACGATGGCCCACGCACCGAAGCCGGCCAACGCGAGCCAGATGCCTACAGCGGCCGAGAGCGACAGCGCTATGAGGTCGGCGATGGCTATCTGCTTCACATCCATACGCTTCATCATCCTGTTGGTCTGCACTATGCCAAGGCCGGTGAGCACGAATGTGAGAAACATCACCCTGCTCATCGCCACGAGCTGCTCATTGCCGAAAAAGCGGGCTATGGCAGGCGCGCAGAAGAAAAGGACTGCATAGACTGCGATGCTGACAGCGAGATTGAACCAGAAGACGGTGCTGTAGTCGTCTTCGTCGGGCTGCTTTTTCTGAAGGAGGGCCGAGCCGAAACCGGAGTCGACGAAAAGGATGGCGAAAGCCTGAAAAACAGCCAGCACACCGACAAGACCGAAATCTTCCTTGCTCAGCAGATTGGCAAGGAAGATGCCACTCACGCCATAAAGCACCTGAGTGGCAATCCGGTCGATGGAATTCCACTTCAAGGTGCTCGCCGTGCGGGATTTAAGCGCGCTGTCGCCCAATTCTCAATCCTCCCTCTTAAAAGTCAGGTACCTGAACGAGAGGTTTAATCCTGATTCTTGACTTCTTCTTCCCAATCGAGGCGGAAGAGTTTGCCGCCCCCTTTCTTGTCTACCTCCGGGTCGCCCTTATAGTAGATTTTGGTGGTGCCTATGCCACGCACTTTCAGGTCGTTGACAGGCCAGCAACCGATTGAGCCGGTGCCGAGAATCTTGCACTCCACGTCAGTAGCCTCGAGGCGGTCGGCCTGAATGGTACCGTTGCCTATCATGGTGAACTTTGCCTGCTGGCAATGCCCCTCGACGCTGATGGTACCGTTGCCCGACTTCACAGCCGCCGATATCTTTGTGGCTCTAAGGCCATTGGCCACTATATTTCCGTTGCCCATGAGCGAGAGTTCGATCTCGCTGCAGGGAGCCGCGGCGTCGATCTTGAGAGTGGACTCCGACGAGATGCTTGCCTGCTTGAGGAAGTCGGAATAGAGATAAAGGGTGGGAAGTTCGGGATCATCCACAAAAGAGGTCTCCACCTGCACGCGGAGTTTGTCGCCTTTATAATTGATGATGAAAGCCTTGGCATATTTCTGGTCGCCTTCATAGCGCACACGGCTCGGCGAGCCGTCGCCACCTATGTAAATCACGTTGACATTGTCGTCGACAGCGATTTTGCTGAACTGGCCCACGGGGAGGGTGAACTCCCTGGCCGACATGCCTACCGCCACTGCGATCAGGGAAAAAAGTATCGATAATCTTTTCATTGGTCTTAAGTTTATGTGTGAAGTCGTTGAAGCGGCGTCCCTTCGTAGCCGTCCGCAAAATGGAATCATCCGTTGACGGCGCCGAAGAAAGTTTCTTCTATATATGATAACAACTCGAGCAGTTCATTTTCCTTCTCCACCCTCAAAAGACGGATGCGGGTCTCGCGGAAGTCGGGAATTCCCTTCAGAAGCGGCGTAGCCGCGAGATGACGGCGGATGTGGAGGATTCCCCGGTATTCATCAATCCGCTCGATAGATTCGCGAATCTGGCGGCGCAGGAGGGCGAATTTCTCGGCGACAGTGATCTGCGGCACTTCGCCCGTGCGCAGAAACTCTGTCACTTCCTTGAAAATCCAGGGAGCCCCGAAGCTTGCGCGGCCTATCATCACGGCGTCGACGCCATAGAGGTCGAACGCCTCGCGGGTGCGCTGCGGGGTCTTGACATCGCCGTTGCCAATGACGGGAATCTCCATCCTCGGGTCGGCCTTCACCTGCCCTATGAGGGTCCAGTCGGCGTCGCCGGTGTACATCTGCGAGCGGGTGCGTCCGTGGATGGTGAGGGCCTTTATGCCGCAATCCTGAAGGCGCGGCGCGAGGTCGGTGATGATCTTGTTCTCGCAATCCCATCCGAGACGGGTCTTGACAGTGACCGGGAGGTCGACGGCATCCACCACAGCCTTGGTGATGGCAAGCATCTTCTCCGGATAGCGCAGCATACCGGCACCTGCTCCTTTGCCAGCCACTTTCTTCACCGGGCAGCCGAAATTGATGTCGATGATGTCGGGGCCGGCTTTCTCAACGATGCGGGCGGCCTCCACCATGTCGTCGGGTTCGCGGCCATAAATCTGGATTGCCACGGGGCGTTCGCGGTCGTCGATGGTGAGCTTGCGGGTTGTGGAATTGATGTTCCTTACGAGCGCCTCGGCCGAAACAAACTCCGTGTAGACCATCGCCGCACCCTGCTCGCGGCATATAAGCCGGAAGGAGGGGTCGGTGACATCTTCCATCGGCGCGAGCAGCACCGGGCGGGGTCCGAGGTCGATCTTGTCTATCTTCATGGGAGGGATGGGATTGAAAAGTGAGGAAAAATCAGAGGAGGGTGAGGC
Source organism: Bacteroidales bacterium (assembly GCA_030524805.1). Taxonomy (GTDB): domain Bacteria; phylum Bacteroidota; class Bacteroidia; order Bacteroidales; family Muribaculaceae; genus Lepagella. Next base: position 43,445 of record JAUNFY010000006.1, read on the forward strand.
GCGAGCAGCGGTCGGCCGCCAGCATACGTGCCGCCTCGAGCATATCGTCTGCCGTCACCTCGCGGATTCGCTCGGCGGTGTGAGCCGTGTCGTAGATGCAGCCGTAGTGGAGGAGGCTCTTGCCCATGGCCATGGCCATGTTCTCGCGGTTGTCGCTGCTGACGAGGAGCTGCCCGCAATATTGGGTCTTTATCTTGTCGAGAGTGCGGGCGGCAATCGCGTCGCCGGCCAGGCGGTCGAGCTCTCGGCGGATGATGCGCAGGCATTTGCCGACGTTGGCCTTGTCGCAGCCGACATATACCGACATGAGGCCGGTGTCGGAGAAGGAGGAGATGAAACTGTCGACCGTATAGACGAGGCCCCTCTTCTCGCGGAGCTCGCGGTTGAGTATGCTGCTCATGCAGGGTCCGCCCAGATGGTTGTTGAGCAGATAGAGGGCATAGCGGCGCGGATCGTGACGGCTCACGGTGCGCGCGCCGTAGATGGTGTGGGCCTGGAAGCCGTCGTTGTCGATCACGGCGTCGAACGGCGCCACATGCCCGGGCGCGAGCCGCTCGGGACGGCGGTCGGGGAAATTGAGAATGCCGAAATGCTTCTCCACGCGCTTTATGATGCGGTCGGGGTCGACGGGCGACGAGATGTAGACCACCATGTTGCCGGGCGTGTAGTTGAGGTCGAGAAACTGACGGCACTCCCTTCCGGTGAGCGCGCGCACGCTTTCGGGCGAGCCGAGGATATTGTGGGCAAGGGGATTGCCGGCAAAAATGCGCTCCTCGTATTCGTCGTAGACATTCTCGGAGGGGGAATCGAGATAAGACTTTATCTCCTCCACCACCACTTCATGCTCGATGGCTATCTCATGCTCGGGGAAGAGGGAGTTGGCGATTATGTCGGCAAGAAGCTCGAGGGCCCGGTCTTCATATCCGGCGGGGGCGGAGGTGTATATGATGGTGTCTTCCTTCGAGGTGCAGGCGTTGAGGTCGCCGCCGACGCTCTCCATCCGCGAGGAGATGGATGCCGACGAGCGGCGCCATGTGCCTTTGAAAAGGGTATGCTCCACGAAGTGGGCAAGCCCATAATGCTGCGGCGCCTCGTCGCGGCTTCCGGAGCCTACGGCGACGCCGATATACGACACAGCGGTCTCGCACCGCGAAATGGCGACGCGCAGACCGTTGTGGAGTGTGTGTAAAACGTAGTTCATGCTGCAAGATCATCGCGGCCATCGGGGCCGCTTGTTATCATTTTGCAGCTTCCTGTGCTGCCGGACGCTCATAGCCGTCTTTCTGGCAGCGTTTGGTCATCTTCTCGATACGCTTCTTGGTCTCGGGATGCGAGGAGAACATCTTCGAGACTGCGCTCGCTTTCTTTGCGGCGTCGCCTTCAAGCGACTGGAGTTTTTCAAACGACATCACGATGCCCCAGGGGTTGCGGCCGTTGCTGACGAGGAAATCATAGCCGCAGTCGTCGGCTTCCGATTCCTGCTTCTGCGAATATTTGGCGTTGATGAGCGACTCGCCGAGTGTGCCGAGCTGCGATTCGGTGAGTGCGGCTGCAGTGCCGCCGGTAGAGGCCACGGCATCTTTGAGGGCTCCGGTGAGCAGTTCGGTCTTGAAGGCATTCTTGGAGTGGCGCTTGAGCACGTGGCCTATCTCGTGGCCGATCACTCCGAGCAGCTCGTCGTCGTTCATTATGTCCATGAGCGATGAGAATACGCGCACGCTACCGTCGGGGCAAGCGAAGGCGTTGACGTCGATCACGTCGTAGACCTTGAAGTTCAAAGGTATTCCGTCGGCATTAGTGATGCCGTCCACGAGCTTCTTGAGGCGGATAGTATAGGGGTCGTCGTCGGGGAGCACGGGGTTGTGCTTGTCCATCCAGTCTACGGATTCCTTGACGTAGGCGGCCATCTGCTCGTCGGTCAGGGTGAGAGCCTGGGCGGTCTTGGCGGCGCTGCCGATGGCTTTCTTAAGGTTGAATTGTGCAAAACCACAGTTGGCTGAAGCCACGAAAACCATGGCGATCACGATTTTGAGTAAGTTACGTTTCATATAGCAAAGTTGTAAGATAGAAATTGTTATTATCTGTTGAAGTTGTTTTTATATATTGAAGTTGTTTAAACATCTTCATTGCAAGAATTGCAACTACAAAATTACAAAAAAATCCTGTTATGAGCGCAATGCCGGGGCATGAATTTTCGCACCGGGGCGCATAAGCGGCGAGGAGTTCGGAAATAAAGACAAAAATAAAGGCAAAAGAGGCTTCCCCGGAGTGCGGGGAAGCCTGCGTGCTTATAGACGTGAGTCAATCCGGATTACTTGCGGATGAACTTCTTGCCGTTCTGGATAAGGATACCCTTAGCGTCAGCGTTAACGCGTACGCCAAGCATGTTGTAGATGGGAGCGTCAGCGTTTTTTACAGCAGCACCTTCGATAGCCTCAACACCCATACCGAGCTTGGGTTCGAAAGTAACTTCGGGAGCTGTAACTTCGCCAGTCTCAGCATTTACCACTTCCTTGAAAACGATAGTGGGGTCTTCTTCAGTGAATACGAAGCCACCGCAAGCAGCCTTCGAGCCGAGAGCAGAGAAATAGTAGGAGTTGCCTTCGAGCACATTGAATGTGAGGAAGCCTAAAGACTCACCGGGAGCCTTTTCATAGCCGGCCACGAGGTAGGGGAACTGGGGCTTGTTCTGGCCGGGGATTTCTTCCATCACGGCAGCACCCTTTACTTCCTTGCCTTCGTCGTTAGTCCATACGGGACGTTCGCCTGCAACTTCATTGCCGTCCTTGTCGAGCCAGATATTTTCACCGGCGTCATTCTTTTTCTGCTTTGTAGCCACGATGAAGTATTTGCTTGCATCGGGAGCGTTGAAGTCGATCAGACCCTCGTCGTCGCCCGACTGGCAAACGGGAAGAGAGTAGTGGATAATGTCAGTGCCGTTGGAGTAGCCGAGAGTGAAGGGAAGCGCACCTGTCTTGCCTTCGAACACGAGATACTGCTTGTTGGGGTTGATCTTAGTAAAGACAGTCATGAAGCCGTCTTTCTTAGCGTCGATGCGGAACACAGCGCCAGCGCTCATCACGCCGCTCTCGTAGCTGACGAAAGTGGGGTTTGCATTGCCCACAGCACCGCTGCCGAGAGTGATAGCCTCGCCGGCCACTGTCACTTCCTGATAAGTCTTGTAGGTGGTAGTGGTGCCCCAGCTGTCTTCATAAGCGAGCATGAAAGTGCCGGCCTCGTTGTCAACGATAGTTGTTTCAGCGGGCATGGTGACTTTGTCTTTGCCAAGACCTGCAGCCTCGAGGTCTTCGGAAGTTGCGAGACCAACTACAGTCTGCGCATTTGCTACAGTAGCAAACGCAGCTACTGTGAGGAAAAGTAATGATTTCTTCATTGTGAAATGATTAAATGGTTAATGTATTATTCAGTTTTATCAGGTGACGGGAACAAAGTCCCGTCACCTATTGAGTTGGATTTACTGCTGCTTGTTGCCGGAGAAAGTGTAGGAGAATTCCACCTCTTTACGTCCGCTTCTCACAACTTTGTTGTACTGCATTGTAGCAACACCTTCGGGAGATACCTTTCCGGTGAAAGATGTGCCAAAAGGATTGGAAGAAGTAGTTACATTCCAATAAGAGAGCACACCGGAGCTGAGACGCGAGATATTTGCGGCGCAAGTGGGAGCATTCAGACCGAGGTCAAGTTCCGACTCGACAGTAAGCACTGTTACGTTATTGCCAAGCGACTCATCTACAGAGAAAGTGATCGATCCGGGTTTAGACTCTTCAGCCATAGTGCTGAGATTTGTGCGCGACCATGTGCCGGTGTATGTTCCGACCACGAGTTTCTCGGCATTGTCAAGACCACCTGTGGGAGGAATCTTATCATGCTTGTCGTCGCAAGCCACGAGGCCCATGACAAGAGTCAGGCAAAGAAATATAGTATTTAAAACCTTTTTCATTTTACTTTAGATTAAGAATGGATTAATATCCGGGGTTCTGGTCTTCCGAAGAGATGCTCTTATTGCTGTCGATCTCGGCCTGCGGAATCGGGCGATACCACTTGATCTCACCCTGAGCGTTGCTCATGTCGGAAACAGAGTGCATGAAGCGGCTGAACTCAAGATTGTAGCGAACGAGCTGCTTTGTGCGACGGAGGTCGAAGAAGCGTGTACGCTCAGCGTAGCATTCGCGTGCACGTTCATCGAGCACGAGGTCAAGAGGGACGAACTGGAATCTCTCGTTTGTCACATAAGGAGCTTCATATTCGCTGAAAGAACTGAGTTCCTTGGCACCTGCCCTTCTACGGACATCATTGATCTTCTGAAGAGCCTTGCCGTCTTCACCTGCGAGCAGATAAGCCTCAGCAGCTACGAGATACATCTCGCTGACATGGAGGAGGGGCACATCGCGGTAGTCTTGCTTCTGAGTCACGTTCTGTGCGGTCGGGTCGTCATATTTTGTTACGCAGGTACCGTTGTTGGCAGCCTCACGGATGAAGTCGGTGTAGGGTACGACCTTCTTTGAAGGCATTGTACCATTCGAATTGAAGTTCCACTTTGTCACGTTCTCACCGGTGATGATAGCAGCGAAAGGCTCGTTGACACCGTATGTGTTGACATCGAATTTCTTGAGGATGCGGCCATCGGCAATCATCTGGCGGATATCGGCCTCAGCCTCAGCCACTGTAGTTGCCGGCGGATAGATCTTCATCGCAATCGGGAGAGCCTTCTGCTCTTCGGGGGTGCAGTTGTACCATGCCATGTAGCCCTGCTTTCCCCATTCGGCGTTGCCGCCGCTGTTCTTGGGAGAGTTATAGAACATGGTCATGAAAGTACCCTCGAAACGCTTGTCGCCTTTCTCGAAGAGAGTTGCAGCCTTTTCGGAGCACATGTTGGTACCGCCGTTATTTGTGCCTTTCAGTCCGGACTGGATACAGTTGCCATAATAGGAGATGTAGTTGTTCATCAGCGAATGTCCGCCGCTTGTCACATCGCCCGGATAACCGTTCTTATCATACTGAGCGGAGAAAATCTCCTCAGCATTACCTTCGTTGTAAGGGCTCCACTTTTCGGCAAACGGCATTGTGAGCTGAATACCCATGATAGACTTCTCGGCCCATGCAGCAGCTTTCTTGAACATTTCCGTGCTTGTGACGGTATATGTTCCGGCGGCAGCGTCGGTAAGCTTTGTGTCAAGATCCCATGCAGCAGCAAGAGCTATCTTTGCAGCGATCGCTGCTACAGCCTGCTTGCTTGCGCTTCCCTTGTGGTCCTGTTCGGGAAGGCCCGAATTGTTGTATATATCCTCGCATTCAGCAAGAAGCATCGGATAAAGCTCCTCGAGGGGAACTCTCGGATATTCGTTCTGCGCTGTCTGCACATATTCTGTGACGTAAGGAACGGCACCGAACTGCTGAGTGAGGTAATAGTAGCCGAGCACACGCATGAATCTGCCTTCAGCAGCGAGATCAGCATCATCGCCGGCATAGTGGATAAGGCAGTTTGCCTGAGCAATCATATAGGAGACATTCTTATAGTAGTCTTTCACGGTACCGTTGTCGGGAGTGACCGTAAACATTGAGAATGTTCCATCGTCGGCACTACGCGGATTGATGAAGAGGTCGCCGGCCTGGTCGAGCATCTCGATGTGAGTGGCAATCCATCTTACAGAATTGTACATCACGGGACGAATCTGCTCAGGATGTTCGGCGAAATAAATATCAGAATCATCCGCATTCGAGAGGTTTTTGGAGTCAAGGAAGTCCGAACAGCCGGTGGCGAGAAGAGCACTTCCGAGACCCAGAACAATATATTTTAATTTTTTCATGATTTATCTTTCTCTTAAATGTTAGAAAGTGATATTGGCTCCAAACTCGTAGGTGATAGTGCTCGGGCCGTCGTTTTTGGCAGCAGCCTCAGCCCATTCGGGATCAAAGCCTTTATATTTCGACCAAACAAACGGATTTGAAATATTCACATACAGACGGAGTCTGCTGCATCCGATCTTCTCGATAATCTGTTTGGAGAAATTGTAGCCAAGCGAAACGTGCTGCACTTTCCAGAAAGAACCGTCTACAACCTGACGGGCGTTGTATTTGTTGTCGTTGTTGTTGTAGCCGAAATAGGAAGCAGCCGGGCCGAGGCCGTCGTTGCCGCCGGCGTTGACGAGAGGCCAAGAACCGTAGTGGGTCTGGGTCTGATAAACAGGGTTGATCAGAGTGCCGTCGGCGCGAACGCCGTCAGCATCGAGGAGCATACCTGCGGGGATATAGTTATCCATCATGACCTTTCCACGTCCGCGGTCGTGCCAGTCGAAAGAGTCGCCTGCCATGAAGGGAGAAGCCACCTTGAAGCCCTGCTTAGTATAGATAGAGAAGCCGAAGTCGATGGAGCCGCCTTTTTTGGGAAGACGATAAGTAAGGTTGGATGTGATAGAACCGGTAAATTTAGGATTGGAGTTAAATACCACACGGTCGTTTTCATCCCACTTGCCATCACCGTTCACGTCGCGGATGATGGGCTGGCCTTCAGCCTGGCCGTAGCAAGCATAGTAATAGTCGCATGCTCTCACGGTTTCGCCGGGAGTGAAGCCCTTGTCGATTGCAATCTGATGGTTGGGCACTGTCATGTTGCGGTCAGACACGATGCCGTCCCACGCGTAAGCGTAAACATTGTTGACAGGCTGACCAACGAACAGACAGTTATTGGCACTGGAGTTGATGATCTGATCAGAGATGCCATTGAGCACTTTTACGGTGTTCGCGTTGTGGGCAAAATTGAACGAAGTGGTCCAGGTCCAGTCTTTTGTATCGATGTTGGTGGTGGTCAATGAGATTTCGACACCTGTATTCTTTACAGAACCGACATTAGTGTAAATCTTCTCATAGCCTGTTTCCATCGGAAGAGGAAGGTCGAAAAGAAGATCCTTCGAAGTCTTGGTGTACCATTCGATGCTACCAACGATACGGTTGTTGAGGAAACCGAAATCAAGACCAACGTTAAACTCATGAGATTTTTCCCATTTAATAGCCTTGTCGACAATGCCGGAGGGATAGAAACCGTCTACGTAAGTTCCACCAAAGGGATAATATCCGCTCGAGGAAACGCCTACGATGGTAGCATAGTCGCTGATACCGGAGTTGTTACCTGTAATACCATAGCTCAGACGGAGCTTGAGGTTGTTGAGCCAGCTCTTCTGAAGGAATTCTTCTTCAGCGATATTCCAACCCACAGCGAACGAGGGGAAGCAACCCCAACGATAATCCTTTGCGAATTTAGACGAGCCATCCCAACGCACAGTAGCAGTAGCCATATAACGGCTCTTCCAAGAATAGTTGGCACGGATAGCGACAGATTCCATAGTCACCTCAGAGAAGTGAGAATAAGGATAATCACTGTTTTTGATAGGGGTACCGGAATTCAGATTCCACCATTTTGTAGCCTCAAGAGGGTCGGAGACTGCATTGCGATACTCTTCTGAATTATTCTTTTCAGCAGAATACAAAGCCATTGCGTTGATGGAGTGGTCGCCGAAAGAGCGGATGTAGCTCAAGACGTTGTCCCAAGTCCAACCGTAGCTTGTCTTTTCTTTTACGACAGCCTGACGAGCGTCGTTGTCAACCCAAGTCTGGCCTGTAGTCGGGTTTGTGTATCCGACATACTGACCATTGCGGTAATGGGTATAAGTCGGAGAGATTGTAGTCTTGAACGTAAGACCCTTGATGATGTTGAACTGAACGTAGACATTACCGAGCAGACGATAGGTCTTGCGCTTCTCCGAAGAGTTCTTCATGCGGTCGAGCGGGTTGATGAAGTCGGAGAACTGGTTTGCGTCAGTTCCGAGAGTAGTCTTATTGCCGGGGAAGTGGACAGTGTTGCCGTTTTCATCGTAAGGGATCATGAACGGATTCACACGATAAGCCTGACCGATAGCATCGCTGTCGGCATAAGAATTGTTGATCTGAGCGAAGTTGATATTGAAACCTGCGCTGATCACCTTATTGATCTGAGCGTCGACACTACCCTTGAAAGAATAGTTGGTCTTGCTGTCACCTTTGTAAAGACCTTCAACATTCTCATAGCCGAGGCCGAAGTGATAGTTGACCTTATCGCTTGCACCTGACACTGACACATAATGGTTCTGCTGATGGCCGTCCTGAGTGACGAGACCGGGCCAATAGGAAGTGGCATTGTTGGCAAGCATTTCCTTCAGCACGTAAGGTGATTCGATGTCGGCACGAGCCTGCTGCACGAGCGCCTGACCGAGACCCATGTCGGCGGGAAGAATGCCGAAAGTGGTCTGAGGCTCCCACACGTTCACGCCAGCTGCAGGCTGAGTGAACTTCATGAGACGATAGCGATACCATTGTTCGCCGTCCATGAACTGCGGCATGCGTGTTGCGTGGCTTATACCATAATATCCGTCGTAAGATATTGTTGCCTTTGTACCTTTGTTGACGTTAGCACCACTCTTTGTAGTGACCATAACGACACCGGCAGTAGCACGCGAACCATAGATAGCCGTAGAGGAAGCATCCTTGAGGATATCGATTCGCTCAATGTCCTGAGGGTTAAGGAAAGAGATGTCGGAAGTCTGCACTCCGTCTACCACGTAAAGAGGCGTCAGCTTGGAGTTGATTGATGACTTACCACGAATCTCGATGGAGATATCACCGTTGGTACGGCCTGTAGCCTTTGTAATATTGACACCCGGCACAGAACCCTGAAGTCCTTCAAGCACTGAAGCAGCACCCTTGGCATTGAGTTGCTCTGTGTCTACGACGCTGACCGAACCGGTGAGGTCGGATTTCTTGATCTGGCCGTAACCTACAACTACAAGTTCGTCGAGCGACTGGGAGTCTTCGATCATCGTGACGTTGATCTGAGTGCGACCCTTCACGTCTTCGGTCTTTGTGTCATAGCCGATGTAGGAGAATGTCAATTTTCCCTTGGCCGGTACGTTTTTAAGTTCGTAGTTGCCGTCGAGGTCGGTTGCAGTGCCATTGGAAGAGCCTGCCACCATTACGGTAACGCCGATAAGAGGTTCGCCGGAAGGATCAATCACCGTACCGGTGACGTTGACATTCTGCGCGAACAGGGGGATTGCCATGAAGAAGGCAATCACGGTCAGGAGTGCCTTGCGCAGGCCTGACTGTTCTCGTTTCGATGTTGGTTTAGATTTGGTCATAATCCATTTTTATGTTGTTTGTTGTTTTTTTGCAGGGATACGTGGCGCGACAACTCAACAAGGCCTTTCGGATTCGAGTTTCGCAGGTATATTCATATTCTCTTTATTATCAGGTCGGTTCGTTAATATTTGTTACTGTAGGATGTCGTTATCCTAAAATCGCCCTTTCATAAAAGGGGGTTCAAGACGCAAAGTTATATAATATTCAACAATTTTCCAAAAAATTTTGAAAAAACATTATAAAAATTAACACTTCAGGCCTCACCGCATGGTGAAACCAGAAGTGTAGGGTTGTGTTTTGCAAGTTCAAAGAAATCGCCCCTGCTGGCGGAGCGGGCATGCCTGTCAGCGCGGAGGGTATTGGCCGGTGAAGGTGTCGGCCACGTCGGGATCGCCCGATTTCAGGCCTTTGGAGAGCCAATAGACTCGCCATTCGCTGCGGCCATGATTGAACGATTCGGGCATCTCGCGCCCGTAGGCCTTCTTCTGCAGATAGTCGTCGCCTATCTTGGAGGCGGCGTTTATGGCGTTTTCTATATCGCCGGGTTCGATGGAGCCGAACATTTCGTTGTCGGCATATCCCCATATTCCGGCGTAGCAGTCGGCCTGAAGTTCGAGGCAGACACTGATCTTGTTGGCTTCCGCCTCGGATGTCTGCGCCATCGCCGAATGCGCCTTGCCGAGAGTGCCGAGCAGATTCTGTACATGATGGCCCACCTCATGGGCTATGACGTAGGCGTAGGTGAAATCGCCCGACGCCCCTATATCCTGCTGCATTGTCTTGAAGAAATCAAGGTCGATATAGACAGTCTGGTCGGCCGAGCAATAGAAGGGGCCCACCTGAGCGGTTCCCTGGCCGCACCCGGTCTGTATGGAGCCGCTGTAGATCACCATCTGCGGGGGAGTGTATTCGCCCCAGCCCTCTTCCTGAAATTTCTTGGTCCAGACGTCTTCGGTGCCGGCGAGCACCTTAGATGCGAGGTCGTAGAGGCGCTGGTCTTCGGCATCGAGCTGCCGGGTCTGAGTGGTGTTGCCGTTGTCTTGCATGGAGTTGAAGGCCACCCGGGCCACGTCGCCCATGTTGCCTCCTGAAAGGAAGGTGACTACTGCGGCAATGATCACGCCGATTATTCCGCCGCCGATGCCGATGGCCTTGCCCGACATTCCTCGCCGGTCCTGGATGTTGCTGCTTGTTCTTCTGCCTGTGAGCCTCATGGTGAAGTTTTTTAGAGGGTTATATTTAGATAAACCGATTAGTTTGCTGTTTGGTTTTTGCAGGAAATAATATTAATGTTGAATAGGGATAACAGAGGCTTTATCCGATTTGGAGAGCCGGATGGGTGCTGTATGCCTCGCTTCGCTCGGGATTTATTATGATTAATCGCATACGCGGATACAGCGGCCGCTTTGCGGCTGCGCCGTGGGGAACGCGGATTGGCGCGGATTTCTTTATATTGCAGGTGCTTGTGTGGATTGCTCCGGTGGTTGGACGCTGATGCTTTTGCCTTTGGCAAAAGCCGCGGATCGCGGGCGGAGGTTCGCGGAAAGTCCTCTTTTTGATTGTAATAGTCATGTTGTCAAGGCGATAAGGCCGGAGGCCTTATATTTTGTTAACCGGGGGTGCTTGCCACCCTCGGTATCCGTGCTTGACAGCCAGCATCCCCGGAGGGGTTGCACCACCTGGCACATTTTTGTTGGGGAGCGGGGCTGGTTGGATGCGTGTTGCAATCCCTCTGGGATTGATGGATGTGGAGAGGTGTTAACCGGGGGTGGCAAGCACCCCCGGTTAACAAGATGGAAGGCCTCCGGCCTTCTGCCTCGTCGGGAATATTGAATGTTGAATTTGGAATGAGGTAAGGTTTAATGGGGCTGACGGTGGGCTTATCCGATTTGGAGAGCCGGATGGGTGCTGTATGCCTCGCTTCGCTCGGGATTTATTATGATTAATCGCATACGCGGATACAGCGGCCGCTTTGCGGCTGCGCCGTGGGGAACGCGGATTGGCGCGGATTTCTTTATATTGCAGGTGCTTGTGTGGATTGCTCCGGTGGTTGGACGCTGATGCTTTTGCCTTTGGCAAAAGCCGCGGATCGCGGGCGGAGGTTCGCGGAAAGTCCTCTTTTTGATTGTAATAGTCATGTTGTCAAGGCGATAAGGCCGGAGGCCTTATATTTTGTTAACCGGGGGTGCTTGCCACCCTCGGTATCCGTGCTTGACAGCCAGCATCCCCGGAGGGGTTGCACCACCTGGCACATTTTTGTTGGGGAGCGGGGCTGGTTGGATGCGTGTTGCAATCCCTCTGGGATTGATGGATGTGGAGAGGTGTTAACCGGGGGTGGCGAGCACCCCCGGTTAACAAGATGGAAGGCCTCTGGCCTTCTGCCTCGTCGGGAATGCTGGATGGGGAATTATATTAATGCTGAATTGGGAATATTGAATGTTGAATTTGAAATTCCGGGCGGGAACTTGCATAAGTCGCGGAAAATGCGTAAATTTGCAATCTATCAGCATACATGCAGAAAAATGGGAACAATCATCAGATACAACGGAATATCAATCTATTATTATCCGGGAGACCATAATCCCCCTCATCTGCATGTTTATGCCGGAGATGAAGAGTTTACAATTTCAATCAAAGAGCGCAGGATCGATGGGAACGCTCTCTCATCGACCATCGCCATTGTGAACAAACTGATCGATTTAAACATTGATGCTATTAAGATTGAGATTGCAAAGGGAGATAGAGGCGAGAAAATGTCGATAATCAAGAATATAAAAATCAAATGATATGCTGAAAGTTAGCAAAGCCGAATATGGAGGCGATTACACTTTGATATGCACCTTCAATGATGGGAGAAAGAAAAAAGTGGACATATCCCCTTTATTCAACCTTCCTATCTTTGCAGAACTCAAGGATCTGTCGGAGTTTCTCAAATTCGGACTGGATCCATTCACGGTGTGCTGGGACAACGGAGCCGACATCGCTCCAAACTATTTATACACCAACGGAATCGACGTGAACTGACGTTGGCCATAAAAACTTGCATAAGTCGCGGAAAATGCGTAAATTTGCAGTTGGATTATAATTCAAGCTTCGCAGGCTTAACTTGAAGGTTATATGGTTATGAGATTATAAGGTTATAAGGTTGGTTTATGTGCAGTTCCTCTGCGGGTCTTTATCCGAGGGGCGTTCTGCAAGAAACCGGCTGAATACCAAGATCATCAATATAATACGCAGGATGCGAAAACTTTAGTCAGACAAATTAACAAACGACTAACCTTATAGAATGAAGAAAACTTTACTACTGGCCGGAGCGCTGACACTCTGCGCACCGGCATTCGCTCAGGAAGCGGCTCCCGCCTTCCCGGGCGCTGAAGGCCACGGACGCTACGTGACCGCCGGACGAGGCGGAAAAATCGTACACGTAACCAATCTTGAAGACGGCACCACCGCCGACAACAGCCCCGAAGGCTCGCTGCGCTGGGCGATGAGCCAGGAAGGGCCGAAGACCATCGTCTTCGACGTGAGCGGATATATCGACCTCAAGGCTCAGCTCAACGTGACTTCCAACACCACCATCGCGGGCCAGACAGCGCCCGGCGGCGGCATCACCCTCCGCTACTATACCCTCTATTTCGGCAACTGCGACAACGTGATAGTGCGCTTCATCCGCAGCCGTCGCAGCCAGGTGAAGGACATCAACGACGGCGCCGACGCCACATGGGGACGCCGACGCAAAAACATCATCCTCGACCACTGCTCCTTCTCGTGGAGCATCGACGAGGTGGCTTCTTTCTACGACAACCGCAACTTCACTATGCAATGGTGCACCGTAGCCGAAGGACTCGCCAACCCGGGCCACTCCAAGGGAGAGCACAGCTATGGCGGCATCTGGGGCGGCAAGGAGGCTTCCTTCCACCACAACTACATAGCACACGTGCAGAACCGCGCCCCGCGCTTCAACGGCGCCCGTTATGAATGGAACGGTTGGGACGAGGAGAAATACCAGAACACGGTGGATGCCGAGCGCGTCGACTTCCGCTGCAACCTGCTCTACAACTGGGGCAAAGGCAACGGCAGCTACGGCGGCCCCGGCGGCGGATATATCAACATCGTGAACAACTACTACAAGGCGGGCCCCGGCACTGCCAACAAGACCCGCGTCACCCAGGTGTCGGTGGGCAGCAAAAACAACTCCACCAACGCTGCGCTCATCGGCCTCGCTTCGCGCTACTTCATCGAGGGCAACTACGTGACGGCTGCCTCAAACCCGGAAAACTACGACTGGAGCGGCGTGAAATACGACAACGGCCTGACGGGCAAGGACGGCGAATACTACATTCCCGACCCCAACCATAAATTCGGCGAGATCGACGGATATGTGGAAATCAACGGCAAAGACCATCTGCGCCTGAGACTCGACGACCCTATCGACGCCGGCACCGTGACGACACAGAGCGCCACCACCGTATATGAGAAAGTGATGGCCTACTGCGGCGCTTCGCTCTACCGCGACGCTGTCGACGCCCGCTACATGGAGGAGTGCAGCACAGGCACCGTGACCTACTTCGGCGACGTGCCCAACCCCAAGACCAACAGCATGTCGAACCGCGACGGTATCATTGACTTCATCAACGACCCCAACGGCGAACAGAACCCCAAGACCGCAAGCTATCCCGCCCTTCTCAGCCTGACACGTGCCGACGACTTCGACACCGACCGCGACGGCATGGCCGATGAGTGGGAGCTCAAAAACGGCCTCAACCCCAATGATCCCGCCGACGCCAACCTCTACACCGTCGACCCCAAAGGCCTCTACACCAACGTGGAAGTATATATCAACCAGCTGGTGGAAGACATCATGAAGGAGGGCAACGCCGACGCCATCGACGGAGTGGATGAATACTATCCGGAATGCGTGAAGGTGAGTTCTGTAGGCAGCATCACCGCTTCGGGCGACGTGGCCTCGATAGAATATTATGACCTCAACGGCCGTCGCCTGAGCGTTCCGGCGGAAGGAATCAACATCCGCCGCACGGTATATACCGACGGCACCATCATGACCGATAAAGTAATCAAACGATGAAAGTATTCAAATTCATGATTGCGGCTGCCCTGGCGGCCGCCTTCTCATTGCAGGCATCGGCACAGGAGACGGCCGACCTGCCCTCTTTCCCGGGCGCCGAGGGTTTCGGCGCCATCACCACCGGCGGACGCGGCGGCGACGTGTATCATGTCACCAACCTCGACGACAGCGGCGAAGGCAGCTTCCGCTGGGCATGCGGCAAGTCGGGTGCCCGCACCATCGTGTTTGACGTGAGCGGCACCATCCATCTCAAATCAGAACTGAAACTTAGAAACGGCAACGTGACCATCGCGGGTCAGACGGCTCCCGGCGACGGCATCTGCATCGCCGATTATCCCTTCGTGATCTCCGCGCCTAACGTGATAATTCGCTTCATGAGGTTCCGCCTCGGCAACGAAGCGCTGAAGACCAACAATAAAGCACATGAGGGCGACGGCCTCGGCGGCATGGACGGACAGCGCGTGATGATCGACCACTGCTCAGTGAGCTGGAGTATCGACGAATGCCTCTCGGTGTACGGATCGAAAAACATCACCGTGCAATGGTGTATGGTGACCCAGAGCCTCGTAAACTCAGGCCACTCCAAAGGAGCGCACGGCTACGGCGGCAACTGGGGCGGCGCGGGCGCCAGCTTCCACCACAATCTGCTCGCCCACCACGGCTCGCGCACTCCGCGCCTCGGGCCGCGCCCAAGCACACAGCTCGACGAACGCCTCGACCTGCGCAACAACGTGATGTACAACTATGCGGGCGAAGGCTGCTACGGTGGCGAAGCGATGACCGTGAACATCGTGAACAACTACTACAAGCCGGGCCCCGCGACCGCCTCGCTCAACGCCGGCAAGCAGAAGAGAATGGCAAAGCCGGGCATCCGCACCTTCGACTACTGCATAAAGGCTGAGAACCTGAAGACTACTGCTAAGAACTACAATAAGGTGATGGGCACATCGCTCACTACATGCACCCTCACCGTAGACCCCTCCGACAAGGGCTACCTGACATTTGAGGGCGACGAAAACCAGTATGAGATCGACATCGAGAAGCTCTGCATCTACGTAAACGGGCAGGAAGTGAAGGTATCGACCAACGACTGGGGCAAATGCCTCCACAAATGGGGCAGCTACTACATCGAGGGCAACGTCAACACCAAATACGACGACGTATCGGCCGACAACTGGACCATAGGCCTCTTCAACCAGATCGACACCGGCAAGAAGGTAGACTACCACAACGCTACTGAGGAAGACCTGCACGCTTACGTGCCGATGGAGTTTGCCGCAGTGACCACCCACAGCGCCGACATGGCCTACGAGCGGGTGCTCGACTTCGCCGGCGCGAGCCTGCACCGCGATGCCTACGACGAGATGATGGTGAGCGACACCCGCAACGGCGAGGCATCCTGCATAGTGAACGGCATAGGCAAGGGCTTCATCAACAGCCAGGACGAAGTGGTATATGCCGACGGCACCACCGGCTTCCCGGCCCTCAACTCGCTTGAAGCTCCGGTCGACACCGACGGCGACGGCATGCCCGATGAGTGGGAGATTGCCAACGGGCTGGATCGCAACGACCCGGCCGACGGCAAAGCCATTGCAGCCAACGGCTACACCAATCTTGAATGCTATCTCAACTCGCTCGTGGCCCACATCATGGAAGGGGGCAACGAAGGGGGCACGCTGCTGAGCGGCAAGCAGGAATTCGGCGCAGGTGTCGGTGAGATCAGCAACGGTGCTGACTTTGAAAACAATAATGCCATCTACAATGTTAATGGTATGAAGGCCGATGAGGATTCGAAGGGCATACTGATCCGCAACGGCAAGAAATTTATCAGGAAATAACGGCGCCATGGTGCGCCAGGGCGTGCCATAGCAAAGAATAGACATGACGATGGGGACGCGCCGCGGTGCGTCCCCATTCTTACAATATAAACTACGATGGAAATAATCAGAAACAAGGAATTCGGAGGCGAACGCCCTCTGTTTGAATCGCACAACCTACGACTTGAAAACGTCACTATCCGCAAAGGGGAATCAGCCATCAAGGAATGCAGCAACATCGAGGCCGTAGACTGCCGTTTCGAGGGAAACTATCCCTTCTGGCACGTGCACAACTTCCTCATCGACCGCTGCTACTTCGACGTGGGCGGACGTTCGGCACTCTGGTATAGCGACAACCTGGTGATGCGCGACACCATCATCGACGCCCCGAAGATGTTTCGCGAGATGAAGGATATCGAGCTGCAGAACGTCGTCATCAACGATGCCGACGAGATATTCTGGCGTTGCCGCAATATAAAGATAAAGAACCTTAAGCTGCACGACGGCACCTACCCCTTCATGTTTTCGGAAAACATAGAGGTTGATGGTCTTGAGTCGGACAGCAAATACGTGTTCCAATATGTGAAGAACGCCGAAATCCGGAATGCCAAGATCACTACGAAGGATGCCTTCTGGGAGGTGGAGAACGTGACCATCTACGACTCCGAACTCAACGGAGAGTATCTGGGCTGGCACTCCAAAAACCTGCGTCTGGTGAACTGCCACATCACCGGCGAGCAACCGCTCTGCTATGCCCACGACCTGGCGCTCGAGAACTGCACATTCGGCCCTGACTGCGACCGCGCCTTCGAATATTCCACTCTCAACGCCTTAATTCGGGGCAAAATCACCAATATCAAGAATCCTGCTTCGGGGCATATCGTTGCAGATGAGATCGGTAGCGTCACCATCGACGAGAATATCAAGCAGCCCGCAAACTGCGTGATCGAGACCCGAAATAAATAAAACAGGGACATAATAATAAAAACAGGGCCTTCAGAGCCGCAATTACAATAAAAAACAGCCATGACCTACGACTTCGACAAAATAATCAACCGTCGGGGCACCCTGTCCTACAAGTGGGACTCGGTGGCCGACGGCGTTCTTCCGATGTGGGTGGCCGACATGGATTTCCAGACATGCCCGGCCATCATCGAAGCGCTCCACAAGAGAATCGACAACGGATGCTTCGGCTATACGCTGGTGCCCGACGAATACTATGATGCCGTAGTCGGCTGGTTTGAAAAGCGGCATGGCTGGCACATCGACAAGGAGAAGATGATCTACACGTCGGGGGTGGTGCCGGCGCTGTCGGCCATCATCAAGGCTCTCGCCGCGAAGGGCGACAAGGTGATCATACAGACACCGGTCTACAACTGCTTCTTCTCTTCGATCCGCAACAATGGGTGCGAGATACTCCCCAACCCGCTCCTGAAAAAGGGCGACACCTACGAGATGGATTTCGACGACCTCGAGCGGAAGGCTGCCGACCCGAAGGCGAAGCTCCTCATACTCTGCAACCCCCACAACCCGGCAGGGCGCGTGTGGACGCGCGATGAGCTGACGCAACTGGGCGAGATATGCCGCAAAAACGGAGTGACGGTGATTTCCGACGAAATCCATTGCGAGTTTGTATTCAAGGGCTATCGCTACACTCCTTTCGCTTCAATCTCGGAGGAATGCGCCGCCACAAGCGTGGTGTGCATCTCGCCGAGCAAAGCCTTCAACATAGCAGGCCTGCAGATAGCCAACATAGTGGCGCCCAACGAGGACATGCGCACCAGAATCGACAAGGCTATCAATGTCAACGAGGTATGCGACGTGAATCCCTTCGGTGTCATCGCCACGATAGAGGCATACACCAAAGGGGCAGAATGGATGGATCAGCTCGTGGAGTATATCCATGGCAACTATGAATACATGAAGGAATATTGCGCCCGGCATTTCCCCGCCTTCCCGATAGCCAGACTGGAGGGAACCTATCTCGTATGGATGGACTGCAGCAGCCTCGGACTCACCTCGGAATTACTTGAGCAGCAGATAGAAGATGAAGTAAAGTTGCGCCTCAACGCCGGCTCCATGTACGGCCGGGATGGCGAAGGCTACCTTCGCTGGAACCTCGCCTGCCCTCGTGCAGTGCTTGCCGACGGCCTCGACCGCTTCCGCCGCTACATCGGTTAATTGTAGGCGTGAAGGGAGTTGAGATAATTGACTCCGAAATAGGTCATGGCCACCGAAAGGATGGCAAAGAGCATGTAGATGTGGAATGCCGAGGGCTTATTCAGGAAGCGGACACGCGCATGAAGCGGCACCGCATAGACGAGCATCGTGACGAGCGCCCATGTCTCCTTAGGGTCCCACGACCAGTATTGTCCCCACGACACGTTGGCCCACACCGAGCCGGTGATGATGCCCATACCGAGCAGATACACACCCGGATAGAGCATACAGAGCGAAAGCGAGCGCAATTTCTGCGCCAGCGACGGCACCAGTAAGGCGGCCAGCGCAATGATGAAAGTGAAGGCGAGAATGGCATACGACATCATGACGAGCGAGACATGGAGCGAAAGCCATCCGGAATGAAGCACCGGCATGAGAGGCGTCACCACAGGATTGGAAGCCACCAGATGCGCCACGAGAGCCAACGCACCCGAAGCCAGAAGCCCGAGCGACAGCAACAGCATGTTGCCGCGCGCGGCAAGAAGGAGTATCAGCTCCATAGTGAGTACCACAAACTGCAACGTCTCGTAGGTGTTGCCGAGCGGGATGCGGCCTGAAAGATACCATTGGAAAGCGAAACAGCACGCTGAGAGCGCGAAAGCCGCCCAAAGAATAGCCACCGGCAACCGGCCGGCCAACGCCGCACGCCGGAAAAGGCCCCTACCCTTTCCGGCAATCTGAATGGCCATCCCGATGAAAAAGCCGGTGAAAAGCAGCATGAACACTATCTTGGTGAAGGGAATGGAGTTGTAGAGCAGTTCCGACTTCACCCTGCCATCGCCCATAGCCTCGACATCGTCGGGGCGCGGAGTAATCAATTCGCCATTATAGAGAGTGAGGATAATACCCACCTTCTCGTCCAGTTCCTCCACCGCGCGCTGATGCTCCTGAGGAAGAGTGAAATAAAGCGACGACACCCTGTAATTGCCGGCCGCGTCGAAAAGGTCGGACAGCGACGCATAGCCCCCTTTGACGCCGAGAGCATCGCACACGGCCTTCTCCTTGATGCGGATAAGGGGCTGGTCTTTCCATTGTCCCGGAAAAAGGCGCATCGAGGTGAGGGTCTGCTCCGGCGTGAGCCCCCGGTAAGTGACATCGCCATGCACCTTAAGCATCACATCGCGGGCAAGAGTATTGAAGGTCACCACCTTGCCATTATAAAGAACCTGATTGGAGCGGAGGCTGTCGGCCGCCTCACGAGGCACGCCTGCGATACCGGCACCCTGCACATTGCCGGAAAAAGTCAGGAGCAACGCAATGGTGGCGGCAACCTTACGCAGCAACTTGCGGAAGCGTCCGCCGGGACTGAGCAATATCCAGAGGCCGCTTACGGCAAACAGCAGATAACCGGCATATACGGTGAATATTCCGTAAGGGTCATGATTTACAGACAGCACTGTAGCACCCTCGCCATCGTAGGAAGACTGGAGAAAACGGTAACCGTCGACACTGAGGATATTGTTCATCGACACCACTTCCCTGCGACCCCCTACGAGAAGATGCGACACGTAATCGCGGGGAACCTCTCCGCCGGGATAATACTCCACCTCAAACTTCTCGAGCGTGAGGGAAACGGGCAAGTCGTGGGAGCGGCCACGGTCGTCGACAAACTTGCTGACCGACTGACCGGGAGCAATCCTGACGGCACCCTCCTCGCGGGTGAGCCAGGTGAGCACCCCTCCGATAATCATCACTGCAAACGACAGATGCAGCAGAAGGAGGGAAGTCTTCCTAAGCATTTTCATTAGTAATATTGGTATTGAGCCGGGGTTTCACCCCCGGCAGAATTTTAAAATGAAGGGAAAGAGGTACGCATCGGCCTCATGGCCATGCATTCCATCTCGATGAGCCATCCCGGACGGCACACGGGGGCCAGCAGGATGACATGGGGAATGTCGGGGAAACGCTCGGCAAACATCTCGCTGACCACTGCGTAGTCGGCAGGATCGCGCAGATACACAAGAATATGGCCTACATGTTCCCATCCGCAGGCGGCTTCCTTTAGAAGAGCCTCCACATTGGTCCACATGCGCAGCGTCTGCTTGCGGATATCGCCTTCCCACACCACGTCGCCATGGCAGTCGATGCTGGCAGTGCCCGACACGAAGAGCTGGCGGCGGTCGCCGTAATCGACACTTGTGGCGCGTTCGAAGGCCACTCCATATTCGTAGGTAGGATTGAGATATTCAGGAGCATTGACCTGCTTCATCTGCCCTTTCACCAACCCCTTGACGGAATAGGAATCCATCTGCGCCGTAACCGCCTTGTCGGCATGGCGTCCGCCGATGCCTGTGCTGGCGATGAAGCGTGTGGAGGGAGTGAGGCCCAGCTCGCTGAAGGCGCGGTTGCGCCCCTCGACCACTCCGGCATAGTTGACATCGACATTCTGCACGAAAAACCATGTGCGCACGCAATTCTCGAGCAGCGACGCATCCATGGAGCGCAGCGTCTTTTCGGTCGACATCAACACATCGTAGGTGGCCTGCTCCGAGCTTTCACCCGGACGGCAACGCTGCGACTCAAAGATGTGGGTGTAGTGACCGTGGCCTACGGCATATACGTTGTCGGCGATGCAGTCTACCGCCACATCTTCCATCATCCACACCCACAGGGCCACTTTGGTGAGCGACAGCGGAGCCTGCTCCACCACCGAGACAGCGCAGTCGGCAAGGTGAGGCAGCAGGGCAACCTGATTGGCGGAATCGCTTAGAAACCAGCGGCAGAATACCGGCCGCATGTTGGAGCCGCACTCGCTGCAGAGAGTGCGGAAATCATCGCTCACAGCCTGCAGCTGCTCGCGGAAGGTCAGCCTCGGGTCGGCGACCTTGATTATCGCATGAGTCTCGCGTCCGCCATCGGACGAGAGAAGATCTTTTCTTTCAATCATCGGCACCACTGTTGATCCAGAATTTCACAAAATCCGACCTTTCGGGAGTGAGGAGGTTGGAATGGTCGAATTTCCATTCCTCCGACATATCGGTGGCGAGCGCCTGCCAAAGGGTTGATGCCGACGCATCGCCCGGAAGCACTCGCATCTCTCCCGGCACCACCTGCGAGGCCACATCCACAAGATTGCGGTAGGCATCATCGGCGGTCAGGGTCAGCGAAGCCGCCGAAACGCCGGTGGCTCCATGACATTGAACGCAAGAAGTGGCAAAAATATTGTGATTTATGGCGTTAAACGGCGCCACATCGAGTTCGCCTACATTGAATGTGAAGTCGGTGTCGCCCGCCCCGACATTCACGTCGGCCGAAGCAAGGGAGAGCACCCTCTCGCGCAGCCGCGTGATGATGCAGATCTCAACTGTCGACACGGAGGTGTCTACATTCTTGAGCAGAATGTCGTCGGAGCCGTCGGTGAGGGGTTTGGAGACAGTGGCGTAATTGTCGCCATCCTTGAAAGCGGCCACCACGATGCTGAAGTCGGAGCCGGAGTAGGCGCCGCAACCCGTTATGTCGCCCTTCACCGTGATGGAAAGGCCACTGTCGGCAATCACCACATCGTCGGGATATATCTTGCCGTCGTCGCACCCTGACAGCAGCGCGAGAGCGGCGGCACATATCGCTGAATACCGGAATTTCATACAGGTCGCTCGTTTAGAAGGTGTATTGAATCTGCACTGTAGCGTTGTGTGTGGCGAGGCCGAGGTCGTCGTTGTCGCGGTCGAGCTGCGTCTTGTGGCCTGTGCGGCCCATGTATCTGTACATACCCTGCAGCTTGAGGTTGACACCCTTGAAATAATAGTTCAGACCTATGGCCGGCATATTGAGGAAACCGCCCTTGTCGAGGCCGTTGCGGTCGAAGAAGTCGTAGCGCAAAGCGGACTGCAGACGATCGGTCACGAAATAACCGGCCTGGACGTAGCCGCCCATATAGTCGAATGAGTCGCTTATTTTCTGGCGTTTGGTAAAGCCCACGTGCATATAGTATGCCTCACCTGCGAGATAGAGGCGATCTTTCATCCATGCGAGTTCCACGCCGGCGCGGAAGTCGTTGGTGCTCTCGTTTTCGCTTTCCACATTCATCGAAGCGGAGACGCCCACGAGCAGACGGTTGAGATTCAACTGATTCGGATTACCCTGGGTGCCGGGCATCACGCCATAGGGCTGGAAAGTGAGGCGGCCGGCATAGAGAAGCGAGGGGATGTGCCAGTCGTCGCTGAAGGTTTTCGAAGCCACGTTGACTGAACTGCCGGTGCCGTTGAATATGCCCACCTGATAACCCCATTTATTCTTTATCATGCCGTGGAATTCCACTCCGAGGTCGAAGCCCGTCATCATGGCGGGAGTCACCGCATTGAGCGAATGGGGCATAATCACCGACGATGTGAGCGAGACGGGAAGAGTGGGGAAAAGAGTCTCGCCGAGAGTGGTGAGGGTGGCATGGGTGAAAGGAGTCTTGAACTTACCCACACGCACGGCGAAGCCGTCGCTCACCTTCATGTCGGCCCAGGCCTGCTGCAGGAGCGCGCCGCCCGATGCCGCGGCATTGATGGAGAGGTTGTAGGTGATGAAGCCGAAGGCGCGGCCGGTGAATCCGAGCACGGCGTAGGGTATTGAGAAACCGGTGTTGTGCACATGGTCCTGATTGTAGGCCGGGTCGAGGCCCTCGCTGTCATACCAGTTGAAATCGACAGCGCTCTGAACCATGAGATAGGGTTTGAACTCAAATTTCTTGTCTTTGCTTTCCCACACGAAGCCTTTGCGGCCTGCGAATGAGACAACGCCGTTTTCGGTGTCTTCGTCATACTGCGCGAAGCCCGGAAGGGCGAGAAGAGAGAGGAGTGATGCCAATAATATCTTTTTCATGTGCTTGACTTAAGTTGTTTTTTTGCAAAAATGGTTTGCAGGTTTAACTACAGCGATTCGAGGAAGCGGATGAGAGCGTCGCGGTCGGTCTTGTTCATGTTTTTGAAAAGATTTTTCGAAGCTTCGCCTTCGCCGCCATGCCACATGATGGCCTCGACGAAATTGCGGGCTCGACCGTCGTGAAGGAAATAAGTGTGACCGTTGACGCGTTCCTGCAGGCCGATGCCCCAAAGCGGAGTGGTGCGCCATTCATTACCCATGGCGAGGCCTGACGGGTAATTGTCGTTAAGACCTACACCCATGATCTCGCTTCCCATGTCGTGGAGGAGGAAGTCGCTGTAGGGGTGGATGGTCTGGCCGCCGAGCCAGGGAAGCTGGGTGCCGTTGAGCAGTGTCGAGCCGAGGCTGCGGGTGTGGAGGGTGGTGACGTGGCAGAGATGGCATTTCGCCTCGTAGAATTTCTGCTCGCCGAGTTTCACCGTGGGGTCGTTGACATTACGGCGTGCCGGAACACCGAGCGACTGCATGTAGAGGTCTACATTCTCCATCTCCTCGGTCGAGACATCGAGCTGGTCGTAGGTCAGGCCCATCATCGAGCCCTCGGTCATCTGAAGCTGTCCTGCGCATATTTCCTCGGGATAGCGGCTGTTGGTCACGCCCATGTCGCTCGAGAATCCGAGTTCCACCGTGAGGTCGGCATGCTGCGCCTTGTTGCCTGAGACTCCGAGGCTCAGCACTCCGCGTTCGGAGATATAGTTGCAACGGCCCGATATGCCGTATT
The DNA here is from genome assembly GCA_030524805.1 of Bacteroidales bacterium. GTDB lineage: Bacteria > Bacteroidota > Bacteroidia > Bacteroidales > Muribaculaceae > Lepagella. The sequence continues at coordinate 67,347 of JAUNFY010000006.1, forward strand.
CCGGATAATTGCTTTTCTTAGCAAGAGCCTCGATTTCGGTGCGGTCGAGCGCCATTATCTGACCCATTCCGACGTGGCGGAGAGGAATGCGGACCGTGCAGAAGAGATCGTCGGGATCAATGTCGCCGAGATACCAGTCGGTGATCTTGTAGGTGGGTTTGGCCAGCTCGTAGGTCTCTCCGTCGGGGAAGGAGAAGGTCTGGTAGTCCCATTTCACCTCAAACTTGCCTTCAGCCGTCACACCATAGATCGACTGGTCGTGGAGCACACGTCCGTAGCCCTGGAAGAAGGCACCGTTCTTGCGGGTGACATATACGAGGGCTGAGGTGAAACCGTAAGGTCCCGAACCGTGGTCGGCCCAGCCGGCAGGTTTAGTGCGCCCTGCATTGCTGTGGCAGCTTCCGCAGGAGTAGCCGGCATAGACAGGGCCGAGGCCGCCGCCATAGCCGTTGGAGCTGGTGCGCATGTCGTCATAGAGGCGGTCGCCGCGGTTGAAGCGCGATGCGTAAGTGCCGCTCACCCAGTTGGCCGCCAAATCGTAGGCTTTCGATGAGTTGACGAAAATGGTTGACGTCCCGGCCGACAATTCATAGCCGGCCGGAACTTCCACGTCAAGCACATCGAGCCCTTCCTCACCGCAAGAGGTGAGGAGGGACACGAAAATAAATAATCCTAAAAGTTTATGGTTCTTATGCTTCATCAGTTGTTTACTTTGCGGGGCTGTCCGTTCTTGAAGAGGAGGTATTCAAGAGTGTGGAAGCCACGGATGTTCTGGGCGGCCTCGACCTTGTCGTCGTTGTCGCCGTCGCCCCATTCGAGTTCGGAGAAGTTACCGCTCTTGAGGTGGTTGACGATAGCCACCTGATCGAGAGGCCAGCTGTCCATGTTCGGGTCAAGACCGAGAGCATCTACAGGGCCGAAGAGGAATGCCTCGCTGCGTTCCCACGGTTCGCGAGCGCTGAGCCAAGAGTCGCAAGCAGCCTTGAAAGCGTCGTCGGTGCGGTTGGTGGCAAGATTCTTGATGGCTGTCAGCATGGCGGCGTTGCGCTCTTTCAAAGTCTTGTAGGTGGGAAGCACCACGTCGTCTACGTAGGTGAGCACGATTTCCTTGAGTTCGGCATCGTAAGCCACGTCGAGACCATTCACAAGACCCTTGAGATCGTTGTCAAGAAGGTTGTAGAGGTCGGCGCAAGCCTCCATAGCGGTGCTTGCCTCAGAGGAATTGATGTTGTTGCGGAAAGGCTGGGGGATTGCATAGATGGAAGCGGCTGCATTGTCGATGGCTGCTATCATCTTGTCGTTGAGTTCGGGATTTACCGACTTCACGAGGTTGCAGAGGGAATGTGTGGCAACGGAACCGTCGAGCGATCCATAGTAGGAGTTGCGCACGGAGTAGATATTGTTCTGATAGTCTTCACGTGAATGCCAGCTATACCATGACTCCACAGCGTAGAGGGCCTCGGTGGTCTTACCGGAAACAAAGAGGTTGTAGGGGTCGCCGATTTTTGCGTCACCCACCTCGCTTGCTATGTCGGAGCATCCTTCGATGATCTGGTCGACGCAGTCTACATAGCTCTTGTAGGCACTTGCAGCGGAGGGGTTGCGGAACTGGTCGGCGAAAGCTGAGCCACCTTCGTAGGATACAGTCCATGAATCATATAGGTCTTCGGAGTCGCGTGCGAGCAATTCTGCCACCTTCACCGAATAATTGTGCCAGCTGTCGGCATTTTCCTTGCTGTAGTCGAGGTCGATAGCCTCAACTTTGTCGGTGTCGCCGGTGCCGGGATTGGGTTCATCTTTTTCATCGCTGCATGCGCTGAGAGCGGCTACAGCCACGAGTGCGCTTCCGCAGAAAAGGGCGGAAGACTTGAAAATGGTGCTGAATTTTTTCATATCTTGTATGCGTTAATATTATTTCTTGAAATATGCGTTAATATTATTTCTTGAAAAACCACCCAACGTAGGCCACACCGATCGAGAATTCATTCTCGCTGTTGTAGAGGCCTTTGCCAAACACCTTGTTGGTGCCGAGCTGGCGCATTGAGTAGTCGGCCTTCACCACCAGATTGGGAAGCGGGAACCAGTTGAGGCCCACCATCCATTTGCTCACTTCCAGACGGTTGTCGGGAGTATAGGGTTTTGCCACGGATTTCTGCGGATTGTAGTATTCATATCGACCGAAGGGGATGAGTGTGGGGCATCCTGCGATGGAGAATACATTGCCGAAGTTGAAACCCAGTTCGGCGCCATAGCTCAGCGTGTTTTTTGCCACGGGAGTCAGACGGCTGTAAGGTGATGCGCCGGGAAGGCGGTTGTTGCGCTCGTTGAGAGCTTTGGTGTTGCCGATGTGTCCGTAGGTGAGGTCGGCACGCGCTGTCAGATACTTGTTTTTATACTGCGCGTCCCATGTGAAGATCTCCACCGGAATCTTGCCATACTGGCTGTAGGTCTGGCTCTTATCGGCGTTGGCGCCTGCATTGTTGCAGTAATAGAACGACACTCCGGTGCGCAGGCCGGGCACTCCGCGCCAGTCGAGGCGTGCCACATAGCCGGGCGATGTGAAATTGTCGTCTTCAAAGAAGCCCTGTTTTCCACCGGCCACCCATTCGTCGCGGTCGAAACCGTTGGCGTTGAGGCCGGCAACCACCATCGCCTCATAGTCGAAAACTCCATAGCCTTTGCCGAAAGTACCGAACACCGTGATGCCGGTGGCATGCCATGTGGAGGGAATCATCGAGGTCTGGCTCTCCGGGCGTGTGGTGCCGAAGAAATTGATCGGCTCGTGGTGTGCGTTGGTCAGACCGACGGGAATCACCTGATGTCCGACCCTGACGTTGAATTCAGGAATGATAAGGCGGGTGATGTGGAGCTGCTCGAGGGCCACTTCGCCACCCTTTTCTATTTCAGTCTCATATTCGCCGTTTTCATTGTTTTCGAGCTCCACGGCCATGCCGGTGCCGCCGGCCTCGAACTCTATTTCAGCACCGAGAATCCACTTTGGAGTGAACTTATAGTCGATGCCGAGTGTGAAACGCGGGATTGAGATTGTGTTGCGGTGTTCTCTTGAGGCACCGTCGGCCTGAAAGCGGTTGATGCCGTAGTCTTTGAAAGCAGCCACTGCCTCAGCATAGCTTCCGAACCGGAACTTGCGGTAGCCCGTGGTGTCGGCAAGTTGCTGCGATGCAGCATCCTGTGCGGTGAGTGCCGCGATGGCTGCGATGGCGAATGCCGCCGATTTCCTGATGTGCTTGCGTATCATTTTCTGTGCGTTGATATTGACGTTGAATTTTGACACTGCAAAATTACTGCCATTATTTGAGTCGGGAAATACACAAAAATTGGTAATTTTCACGCGTGCCGATACCCAAAAGTGAGTAATGCACGTGGCGGCCTCTCCTTGTCTGGAACCATTCCAAATAAGGTTTATTTTAGTTATTTAGACTAATTTTAACTAAAAATGCCCCGTCTGGCGTTAAATAAGTAGGGGCTGCAGGGGAATACCTATTTTGTGCTATTGACATAATAGATAAATAATAGTAACTTTGCAGTGCAAAAACGAGGGTTGCTTCCTCGCTAAGATAAAAAATCAACAAAGGTGAAATTCAACGCTATATTAAAAGCCAACACGGGGACAGGCTCCCCCTTCATCATAGCCGGACCCTGCAGTGCGGAATCGGAAGAGCAAATGCTGCAGACAGCCATGGAGCTGTCGGCCAACGGCATCCCCGCTCTCCGGGCCGGGCTGTGGAAACCGCGCACACGCCCCGGCAACTTCGAGGGAGTGGGCCGCAAGGGGCTGGAATGGATGAAGCATATAAGGGAGATAACCGGTATGGCCATGGCCACTGAAGTGGGCACGGCCGAACATGTGAAGGCATGCGTGGAAGCCGGCATCGAGATTCTCTGGATCGGCACCCGTACCTCGGGCAATCCTTTCGCCATGGCAGAACTGGCATCCGCACTCGCCGACGCACCGGCCGAGCAGATAGTGCTCATCAAGAATCCGCTCTGCCCCGGCATCGACGCATGGCTGGGAGCCATCGAGCGCATCATGAGCTGCGGGCTGAAGAATATCGGCCTGATACATCGGGGATTTGCAGATTTTTCCGATTCTGTCTACCGCAATCCGCCCCACTGGGAAGTGGCCCGCAAGATACGCGCGGAACTGCCGGGAATGCCGATGATAATCGACCCTTCCCACATGGCAGGCAAGCGCGAACTGATACCCGGACTGCTGCGCCAGGCCGCCGACCTCGGATTCAACGCTTTCATGATAGAGAGCCACACCGACCCGACCACCGCTCTCACCGACGCCCGCCAACAGCTCACTCCGGAAGCACTGCGCGCCCTTATCGACGACGTCTTCCCGAAAACGCGGTCGAAAGCACGGGTATGCACCGAAGAAAAACGGCTTTAACGAGAATACAGCACCTTCACAACCCGAAATGAGACAGACAGAAACGTCATACACCCGCCACGACCGCCTGCGCGACATCATCAACAGCAACAACGACATCTTGATGGTGCTCTGCCGATTCGACATATCGCTCGGATTCGGCGACAACACCGTGGAACAGACCTGTCGCGACAACAATGTAGACATCGACACCTTCCTCGCCGTGATCAATTTCATCAGCGGCAAGCGCTGGGAGGCTTACAAGGTTTCGCTGAAGCCACTCATCGGCTATCTGCGCAAATCGCACGAACACTTCATCGACTACTCGCTGCCGCTCATCAAGAAACTGCTCATTGAGGGAATACACCGCACCACCACCTCCGAGATCTCAATCCACATAATGAACTATTTCGACAACTATGTGGAGGAGGTGCGCAAGCACATGGAGTATGAGAACGATGTGATATTCAAGCATGTGGAGAACCTGATAGCGGGAAATATAGCCGACAGCCTCCGCGTGGCCGATTTCTCGCAGAGCCATGAGCACATGGCCGGCAAGCTCGACGACCTGAAGGAGCTCTTCGTGTATCAATACAACCAGCAGAACAATGAGCTGATCAACAACGCCCTCTACCACATCATCCGCTGCGGGAAAGACCTCGTTGAGCACTGCGAGATAGAAAACAAACTTCTCTTCCCGAATGTGTCGCTTCTCGAGCAAGACCTGCTGAGCAGCCGCACGGAGGAGCAGCAGATAGGAGAAAGCAACCCGCCCATAGTGGAGACCCTGAGCAACAGGGAGCGCGAGATAGTGAGACTCGTGGCCCAGGGACTATCCAACAAGGAGATAGCCGACAAGCTGTGCCTTTCGTTCCACACCGTAACAACCCACAGGCGCAACATAAGCGAGAAACTCAACATCCACTCCACCGCCGCGCTGGCCATCTTCGCCATAGTGCATAAGATCATCGACATCTCAGACGTGCACATAGTGTGACGGCACAACGCGGCACAATACGGACCAAGGCGGCCCGCTTCGCTAAGGGCGGCTATATCC
>JAUNFY010000006.1:72809-80498 GCA_030524805.1 Bacteroidales bacterium
TGCATACACGACACTGCACAGCACGACACTACATGACACAGCGTGACAACCACAGCGCATAAAAAAATCCCCTTCCGGGGATTTTTTTATTATCATGAGATGCGGGGAATCAGTCTTCGATATCCGACTTGGGCACTCCCGCCAGATTCATCTTATGACCCTCGATGAAGCTGAGGATGGAGTCGCGCTCAGGAGAGGGCTCTATGTCCTCGCGGATGCGACGCAGAGCGTTGTAGACCGAGGCACTGTTCTGATACACATGACGGTAGCACTTGGCGATATCATCGATGAGGGCCTCGCTCTTGTTGGCTTTCTTGAGCACGTAGGCGTTCACGCCATAGTATGAGATGGGGTTATGGGCCATCACCACAAAGGGAGGCACATGCCCGTTGACGCGGCAACCGCCCTTCACGAGCACCCATTCGGCAACCTGACACTTCTCATGCACGAGGGCATGCGACGAGAGAATTGAGAAATCGCCAATCTTGACATCTCCGGCCACCTTCACCGAATTGCCGAGCACGCAATAGTTGCCTATCTCCGAATCATGCCCCACATGGCTCTGGGCCATGATGAAGGTGTTGTTGCCCACACGGGTCTTGCCCTCCTTGTGGATGCTCCGGTTGATGATCACCTGCTCGCGGATGTGGTTGCCGTCGCCGATCTCCACATACGATTCCTCCCCTTTCCAGCGGAAATCCTGAGGCGTGGCGGAGATGATGGCTCCTTCATAGATGACGTTGTTTTTTCCGATGCGCGCACCGGAAAGGATGCTGACATGAGAATGCACCTTTGTGCCGGCACCTATCTCTACATTGCGGTCGATGTAGCAGAAAGCACCGATCACCACATCGTCGGCAAGTTTTGCTTCGGGATGCACGAAAGCGAGATTGCTGATATTTGCCATAGTCGCTGATTTATGGTTAGATTTAAGAGTTATTTGCCACCGCCCACGGCCTGATAGAGCGAGATGAGTGCCGATGCGCGGTCGTGCCAGTTGGCTATGCACGCGAGCTGCGCGCTGAGGAGGCTGGAGCGTGCGGTGAGCACCTCGAGGTAGGTGGTGTTCTGGTTGTACATGAAGAGTTCATTGGTGTATTCCACCGACTTCTCGAGCTGCTCCACCTGAAGCTGGAGATATTTGTTTTTCTCCACATTCTTGGTGTAGCTGACCAGGGCGTCGCTCACGTCGGCACTCGCGCCCAGCACTGCATACTCGAAATTGTTGAGAGCCTGCTCCTGCTGGGCCTTGGCAGCCTTGAGGGTGGCGATGTTCTGACCGCGCGAGAAGAGGGGCGCGCTGAGCTGGCCGGCAAGCTGGATGAACCATTCGCCCGGGTTCTTGATCATGCTTCCCAGAAGATTGGTGAAGCCTCCCTGGGCCGAGATGACGATGCTCGGATAGAAGTTGGCACGCGCGGAGTTGGTGGCGTAGTAAGCCACGGCGAGCGAGCGCTCGGCAGCCCTCACGTCGGGACGCCATGCGAGATACGACACGGGTATGCCCTGCACAAGATTCTCGGGAATGGAGAAGTCAAGTTCGGAAGTCACCACCCACGATTTGGGATATGTGTTGAGCAGCAGCGACATTGTGTTCTGCAGCTGATTGATCGACTCCTCGAGCGTAGGGATGGAGCCGAGGATATTGTAGTAGTTGGCACGGCTCTGCACCACAGCCGCTTCATTGGTGCGACCGGCTTCCTTCATGAGCTCCATCGATTCCACCTGCTCTTTCCAAATTTCGGAAGTGCGGCGGGTGAGGTCGAGCTGCTGATTGAGCATCACGAGCGAGTAGTAGACGTTGGCTACCCCGCAGATGATCTGCGAGTGCACGGCGTCTTCATAGTCCTGGCTCATCTCGAGGCTTGCTTTGGCTCCGCGTTTGCGGTTCAGGATCTTGGCAAACGCGTCGATCTCCCACTGCGCTGCGAGAGGGAGCGAGTAGCTCCACTGCATGTGGCTTCCGCCGTAGCTTGCGGATCCGCCGTTGGGAGTGAAGGCGAGCGAGGGGAGATAGCTCAATTTCGCACCCTGAAGCTGGGCGCGGGCGATGTCTACGTTGAGTTTCGCGTTCTTGAGGTCTTTGTTGTTCTCTAGAGCCTGGCTTATGAGGTCTTGCAGGCGGGGATCGGTGAAGATCTGCCTCCATCCGAGATAAGGGAGAGCAGTTGAATCCACCTCGGCCTCGGCAGCTTTGCCGAAGTCGGCGGCGATGCTGCTCTTGTCGGTAGGCAGATCGTATTTATTATAGATGTGGCATCCCGAGAGGGTTAGAGCCAACACCGCGCCTACGGCGCATATTTTAATTTTGTTCATGAGTTTCAATATGTTTCGCGGCGGGTATGGCCGGGAGGCCATACCCACTGCGGATTGACGGGTCTTAGTTATGGTCGATTGAATACTGCTCGAGCTCCGACGAGATTCCGGAGTTGTCGGTATCTTTCCACTTCGGGGGCGAGATACGCTCCTGGAGCGCCTGGAAGGCCATGAAAAGAGCCGGCACGAACAATACCTGAAGAATCATGCCGATGAGCATACCGCCGATGGCACCCGTGCCGAGAGCGTTGTTGCCGTTGGCGCCCGCACCGGTGGCGAGCATCAGCGGGATAAGGCCGATGATCATGGCGAGCGAGGTCATGAGGATCGGTCGCAGACGAGCCACGGCACCCTGCACTGCCGAATTGAAGATGCTCATGCCGGTGCGGCGGCGTTCGAGCGCAAACTCCACGATGAGGATGGCATTCTTCGCAAGCAGACCGATAAGCATGATGAGCGCGATCTGGAGGTAGATGTTGTTTTCAATTCCCATGAAGCGGGCGAATATGAATGTGCCCATGAGGCCGAACGGCACGGAGAGGATCACCGACCAGGGGAGCAGATAGCTTTCATATTGCGCCGAGAGGATGAGATAGACGAAGAGGAGCACAAGCGCGAAGACGTAGGCTGTCTGGCCCGAACCGGTGGCCGACTCCTCACGCGTCAGGCCCGAATAGTCGTAGCCGAAGCCGAGCGGAAGAATCTCGTTGGCAGTCTCCTCGATGGCCGCGATAGCCTCACCGGATGAATAACCCGGAGCCGCGTTACCTGTGACTGCGATCGAGGTGAACATATTGAAACGGTTGATCACGTCGGGGCCATATACTCGCTTGAGCTTCACGAAGTTGTCGATAGGTGCCATGGTGGCTCCGTTGCGCACCTTGATCTGCTTCAGGGTCTCGGGATCCACACGGGTCTCGGGGGCTGCCTGCATCATGACGCGGTAGAGCTTACCGAACTTGTTGAAGTTGGAAATATACATACCGCCGTAGTAGCCCTGGAGAGCCGTCAGGATTGCATTCTGGGTGAGACCTGCCTGCTTCACCTTAGCCACGTCGATCTCCACAAGATATTGCGGGAAGTTGGGGTTGAAGGTTGAGTAAGCCATGGCGATCTCGGGGCGGGCGTTGAGAGCCCCGATAAACTTCTGGTATACCTGGAAGAAGTTGTCGAGGTTGCCGCCGGTCTTGTCGAGCAGCTTGAGCTCGAAACCATTGGTGGCGCCATAACCGGTGATCATAGGCGGCTGGAAGAACATGATACGTCCGTCTTTGATCTCCGACACTTTCTGCTGGAGCTGTCCGAGCACCGCCTGAGCCGATTGCGTGTTCATGTCGCGGTCGTCCCAGTTCTTGAGCTTGATGATGAATGAGCCGTAGGTGTTGCCCTGTCCGCCCACGAAGCTATAGCCTGTGATGGCGGTGCGGTCCTGCACGGCGTCGATGGAGCCGGCGATGCTGTCCACCTTGTCCATGATGGCCTTTGTCTTGGCCAGACCTGTGGCAGGCGGCATGTCGACAACGCCCATGATAGTGCCGGTGTCTTCATTGGGCACCAGACCGGTAGCGGTGGTAGACATAAGCCATACGAGCACTGCTACGGAAGCGGCTACCGCACCGAAGCTTATCCACTTATGATTGAGGAAGAAACCAACCGATTTCTTATATTTCGCGAGCATCGCGTCGAAACCGACGTTAAACCAATAGAAGAAACGCTTCCTGAAAGGAAGTTTTTTCTCCTGCGCCTTCGAGGGCAGTTCGTAGCCCCCTGTCGGATCGGCCTCAGCCTCTGTGATGTGCGGCTTCAGGAAGAGGGCACAAAGCGCCGGAGAGAGAGTGAGCGCGTTGAGCGCCGACAGACCGATGGCCATGGCCATGGTGAGACCGAACTGACGATAGAAGACACCCGACGGACCTCCCATGAACGACACGGGAATGAACACGAGCATCATCACGAGGGTGATGGAGATAAGGGCGCTTGCGATCTCATTCATCGCATCGATGGATGCGCGGCGGGCCGACTTATAGCCCTGGTCGAGCTTAGCGTGCACCGCCTCCACCACCACTATCGCGTCGTCGACCACAATGGCAATCGCCAGCACGAGAGCGGAGAGGGTAAGGAGGTTGATAGAGAATCCGAAGATGTAGAGGAGGAAGAACGTACCGATAAGGGCCACGGGGATGGCAATCATCGGGATGAGGGTAGAGCGGAAGTCCTGGAGGAAGATGAAGACCACGAGGAACACGAGCACGAATGCTTCGATAAGGGTCTTGATCACCTCATGGATCGATGCGAAAAGGAAGTCGTTGACATTGAGCGAGACGCCGATCTTCAGGCCTTTCGGGAGGTCCTTGCGGTAATTATCGAGCTCCGCGAGGATATTGTTGACGACTTCGGTAGCGTTAGAACCGGGCGACTGGAACACCATGGCTGCCACACCCTTATGTCCGTTGACAGTGGCGTGGAAACCGTATGACAGACGTCCGAGCTCCACGTCGGCCACATCCTTGAGGCGGAGCACCTCGCCATCGGCACCGGAGCGGATGATGATGTCTTCAAAATCCTGCTCCTCGCTCAGACGGCCTTTATAGCGCATCACATACTGGAAGGCCTGGTCGCTGTTTTCACCAAACTGACCCGGGGCGGCCTCGATGTTCTGCTCAGCAAGCGCTGCGGAGATATCAGTAGGCATGAGGCCGTATTGAGCCATGACATCGGGCTTGAGCCATATACGCATACTGTAGTCGGCACCCATCACCATGGCCTCGCCCACACCATATACACGCTTGATGGAGGGGATGACGTTGATGGCCAGATAGTTTTCGATGAAGTCTTCGGAATATTTCCCCGACTCGTCGTAGAGGTCGAACACTACGAGCATCGACGACATTCGCTTCTGGGTGATGACACCCACCTGGTTTACCTCGGCGGGGAGGAACGCGGCGGCCTTTGCCACACGGTTCTGCACGTCGACGGCAGCCATGTCGGGATCCATACCCGATTTGAAAGTCACCGTGATGGTGGCGGAGCCGTTGTTGGCAGCGGAGGAGTACATGTAGTCCATGTTCTCGGCGCCGTTGATCTGCTCTTCAAGAGGAGCGATGACAGAGTTGAGCACCGACTGCGCGTTGGCACCGGTATAGGTGGTAGACACCTGCACCGTAGGAGGCGCGATGTCGGGATATTGCTCCACGGGGAGCGACATCAGGCCAAGCACACCGAATATCACGATGAAGAGTGATATCACGGTGGAGAGCACCGGCCTGTTGATAAAAGTTGACAGATTCATTTCTTACTTCTATTTATTTCTTGGCCGGAGCCTCGGCAGCGGGCTGCTGCTTGTCGGATACGTTTTTAGGAGAAATCACCATGCCGTCGCGGACGCTGATGCCGACACCCTCGGTAACGACTACGTCGCCCGGTTTGAGGCCGGAGGTCACGATGTAGTTGGCGCCGTCGTTTTCAGCTGCCACTGTGATAGGGGTGGAATGCACTTTAGCGCTGTCGCCCACCACGAAGCAGAACTTGATGTCCTGCACCTCGTAGGTGGCCTTCTGCGGAATGGTCATGGCTGCGTTGTGGATGTTGGGGATGAGCACCTCGCCGGTGTTGCCGCTGTGGAGCATGCCGTCGGGGTTGGGGAAGATCGCCTTCACGTTGGCGCTGCCGGTAGCCTGGTCGAGCACTCCGGAGATGGATACGATCTTGCCCTTGTAGGGATAGATGTTGCCTGTGGCCAGACGGAGTTCTACTTCGGGGAAGGAATCCACGGCCTGCCTCAGGGTGCGGGTGCCACCGTCGGTGATTGCGAGGATCGCTTTCTCATTCATCGAGAAGTTGGCCTGCATGTCGCCGTTGTTGGAGAGGATGGTCAGCAATGTGGAGGGGCTCACGAGAGTGCCTTCCTTGAAGGGGATGGTGCCCACTACGCCGGCCACGGGAGCAGTGACGGTGGTGTAGGAAAGGTTCTTCCTTGCGGAAGTGAGTCCGGCCTGAGCCTGCTGCAGCTGAGCCTTGGCGGCGTTGAGGGCATCTACCGATGTCTGGTAAGCCGAGGCGCTGATGATGTTTTTGTCGAGGAGTATCTTGTTGTTGTTGGCATTGGTCTGCGAAGTGTTGACGTTAGCCTGCGCCACGGCCACCGCGGCCTGCGCCTGCTCCACTGCAGCCTGAAGCTGCACCTGATCGATAGTGAAGAGCACCTGGCCTTTCTTCACGGCCTGACCTTCTTCGACGTTTACTTTTGTAAGGAATCCTGACACTTGCGGACGGATTTCCACATCGTTCTCGCCTTCGAGCGAAGTGGGATAGCCGGTGTTGAGCACCTGATCCTGCTCGGCGACTGTCATTACTGCGAGTTCCGGAGCCTGGGCTCGCTGTCCCTGCTCGGCGTTGCCCTTGCAAGACGGCAGCAGAAGGCTTCCGGTGGCCAGCATCACTGCCAGCACTTGAGTCTGCTTGAATTTCATATTGCTTCTTTTACGTTAGATATACCTATTTTTCTTATACTACGTATAATTGTGGCCCAAGGCATTCCCGGCCTATTCCGGAAACAACAAGACCATTAAATTAATAACGAAATAATTCAAAATTAAGTTTGCCCGAGGTCGCAAAAAAACCGGGCGGACTTACTTTTCAGACTACAAAATTACAAAAAAAATCGTCAACGACACGTTCTTAGTCGAAAGGAAAGGAAAAAACGACCAAATAATAAGTCAAATAATTCAAGTTTCGCTATCGCTCAACTTGAAGGTTATGGATTATGGGTTATAAGGTTAGTTTATTTGCAACTCCTGTCCGGGGCTTTATCCGAGGTGAATTATGTAAAAAAACTGACTAAACACCATTATTATCAGTCATAACGTGCACGATGCGAAACTTGAGTTAGTAATATATCAGACAGCGTCTGATGAATTGGTGAATTTTATATCATGGTGAGTTGGCTTTGGTGTGCAGCCCCTTTGGGGCTGCTTAGGGGGGGGTGGGTGGGGAGCCGGGGGTGATACCCCCGGTTAACAAAATGTAAGGCCTCCGGCCTTATGCTTTGAAAGTTTAACCGAACCCGGACCCTTAAACTATAACCTTTAAAGCTTAAACCTAAGACTTTAAACGACCTTAAACAATAAAGTTTAAACCTTTGGTTGAGCTTGCGAAACTTAAGTTAACTTATTTATTTGAGCCACTTATACAAAAAAAAGCACGCAGCAAGAGAAAAATCTCTATGCTGCGTGCTTTGGAATATTTTATTACTTTGTTGCTAATCAACATTATGAACCCAAGACCTTTCTTGGGGCGGGTATAGGCATACGGATACTATATACGGAGATCATGTTGTTCATGCCGTATGCAAAGGTCGATACCCGGGGACTGATA
>JAUNFY010000047.1 GCA_030524805.1 Bacteroidales bacterium
ATCAGAAGATTGCCACATCAAGGGTGAACCGCACGTAATCTGCCGGAATCATTTTTCGGTAAACGCATTCCATCCCTGAGCCTTCAGGGGGAATTCCTGTCCGTCGCGGGTGATCATGGCGCATCCAAGATCCGGCTGGGTGACGTAGCCTATTATTTTCACACCCTTCACGTTCTCCACCTTGTCGTGGTCGGTGAGAGGCACAGTGAAAAGCAATTCGTAATCTTCGCCGCCGTTCATGGCTGCCGTGATGAGATTCATGTTAAGTTCCTCAGCCATCAAAGCAGTCTGGTAGTCAACCGGTATCCTGTCTTCATATACGCGGCATCCCACTTTCGAATTCCGGCATATATGCAGCAGTTCCGACGAAAGGCCATCGCTCACATCCATCATCGAAGTGGGATGTATACCCTCTTCTGAGAGCGCGCGGACTATGTCGCGGCGGGCTTCGGGCTTCAGCTGGCGTTCGAGTATATATTCCTTTCCTGCGAAATCGGGCTGGAACTCCTTGCCCGCCTGAGCGCTCACGCGGTTTTCACGTTCGAGAAGCTGAAGACCCATATAGGCTGCCCCGAGGTCGCCCGAGACGCATATCAGGTCGGTAGGCTTCGCGCCATCCCGCCTTATTTCCTTGCCCTTCTCGCATTCGCCAAGACAGGTGATGCTGATTACGAGTCCGGTGACGGAAGCGGATGTGTCGCCGCCTACGAGGTCCACTCCGTAAAGATCGCAGGCTGCGCGTATTCCTTCATAGAGAGTGTCGATATGCTCCACCGAGAAACGGCTTGACACGCCGAGCGATACTGTGATCTGCCGCGGAGTGCCACCCATAGCGTAGATATCGCTGAAGTTGACGATGGCCGATTTGTAGCCGAGATGTTTGAGAGGTACATACCGCAGATCGAAGTGGATGCCTTCGAGCAGCAGATCGGTAGTGACGAGCACGTCTTTGTCGCCATAGTTCATGATTGCTGCGTCATCGCCGACGCCAAGCAAGGAAGATGTGTTTTTCAAAGGGAAGTCTTTGGTGATTCTGTCGATCAGACCGAATTCGCCAAGATCAGAAATTTCAGCCATAACAAATAATTTGTTTAATCTTATTTTTCGTTAAGATTTCGTCACGTTTCGAGTGAATGCAAGTTTCGCCGGTCGGAACTTAAAGAAAAAGGGGTGGATAATATGCAGTCATTTCCTGCCGATGGCAGGAAATGACCGGAAAATATCAGAGTTTCTTAAGCATCTCGGTGATCAGCTTCACCATTACGGGTGCGGCTGTCTCCGCTGCCTGCTGCACCTCCTCATGGGTAGGCACATAATCGATATCCTTACCGCCGAGGTCGGTGATGACCGACACACCGAAGACATCGATTCCGGCATGGTTTGCCACGATTACCTCCGGCACGGTAGACATGCCCACGGCATCGCCGCCGATAACGCGGAAATACTCATACTCGGCAGGAGTCTCGAAAGTCGGGCCGGTGGTGCCAACATATACGCCGTGCATCAGGCGCAGACCGCACGACTCGGCAATCTCATCGGCATATTTCACCAGATATTTCTTGTAAGCCTCGGTCATGGCGGGGAAGCGGGTTCCGAGTTCGGAATAGTTCTTGCCACGGAGCGGATTTTCCGGGAAAAGATTGATGTGGTCGGTGATCACCATCACATCGCCCACGCGGAATTCCTTGTTCATGCCGCCGGCTGCGTTGCTGACGAAAAGGGTTTTCACACCAAGTTTCTGCATCACGCGCACCGGGAATGTCACCTGCTTCATTCCGTAGCCCTCATAGTAATGGAAGCGGCCCTTCATTGCCATCACATACTTGCCTCCGAGCTTGCCGAAGATGAGCTTGCCGGCGTGGCCTTCTACTGTAGAGACGGGGAAGTTGGGGATATCATGATAATCTATTTCACAAGACACGTCCATGTGGTCGGCGAGATTGCCGAGACCTGAACCGAGAATAATGGCGATTTCGGGTGTTTCGCCAACTTTGGCTCGTATGAAGGAGGCTGTTTCCTCAATCATCTGCAACATAGTTTTTTCCATCGAATAATATATTAGATTTCCGCATGGCGGAAATAAAAGTTAATAGTCTGGTTGGATAATCCGGGTCACCTCATCCTTAAGCGACGGGGATACCTGAATGTGAATCAATACCTGAAAATGAAACGCCGACCGAAAGGGAAAAGTTCTCATTTGTTGATGGCCTGCAGCAGGTCAGGCACGAAATCATAACCGAAAGCAGACTCAATCATCCTGACGCCGACAGGAATGTAGAACACGTATGGCTTCAATTCCTGCGGGAAGTAAGGGTTATGCACCAGACGCACGGCATCTTTCTCTGTGGTGATAATCAATTTCCGCCTACCGTTGAACGATTCGAACTTTGCCCTGATCTCATCGAGATCGCTCCGCTTGAAATCATGGTGGTCGGGGAAATGGAGCACCTTTTTCTTAAACTGGAACTGGCGGAAGTAGTTGACAAATGGCCGCGGATTCGCGATTCCTGTCAGAAGCAACACAAAATCGTCGGCCGCCAGATCCGAAATCAGCAACCTGTCGTCGCACTCATCCGGGAAAACCGGAATCAGACCGCCATAATCGAAGGTGGAGAAATAGAGTTTCTGATAGGGCATCAGGTCGAGATGCTTCGAAACTATCCTCATGTCGAGCGCCGACATATTGGCAGGGCATTTCGTGGTGATCACCATGTCGGCCCTGTCGAGGGCTCTCTGGCTTTCGCGGAGCCGGCCAAGCGGCAGGAGATTGTCGGTATAGACGGGATGCGAGAAATCCATCAGCATTATGTTGAGCTTCGGCTTGATGTAACGGTGCTGAAATGAATCGTCGAGCACTATCAGGTCAAGTTTCGGAAACTCCTTGATGAGGTTTTCCACCCCTTTCACCCTGCTCTCGCACACTGCAACTTTCACCCTTCCGCCGAATTTCTCATAAATCTGCATCGGTTCGTCGCCGATGCTGTCGGGGGTGCTTTTCGACGACGCGAGGATGAATCCTTTGGTCTTGCGTTTGTAGCCGCGGCTCAGTACTGCTATATTCTTCTGATATCTGAGGCATTCGAGTATGTATTCCACATGAGGAGTCTTGCCGGTGCCGCCGATGGTGATGTTGCCGACACCTACTACGGGTATGTCAAACGAAACCTCCTTCAGGATGCCCCAATCGAAGAGTTTATTCCTGACCCCTACGCCGAAACCATACAGCCACGACATGGGGGTGAGCAGATATCTGAGAAATTTGTCGCCGTTATTCATCTGAGTGCGCTTGCGAGAGAATGATAAAAATGAAGTTGTTTAAACTTATTTTTTCGTTAAGTTACCGAAAGAAACAGAGAGCGGCATCATCCTTGCCTGGAACGGGTCGCGCCTCAGCAGCCTCCCGGCCTCGAAAATGAGCGCTGACTCAGGATTGCAATTCGCGATACGTCCCAGTTCCTGATTTAGATTGTCAAGACCCTCGGCCTTGAGTATTTCCCAGAAATCGGGTTTATATTGGGGATAGATGGCCACTCCGTAATCATCATCCTTCAGTTTGGCGAGTTTTGCCGCGTCGGCTACGGCATCATCGAGCGAGCCAAGCTCATCCACGAGCTTGAGGTTGAGTGCCTGCTCTGCGCAATACACCCTGCCTTCGGCAATCTGACGCACCCTCGACTCCTTCATCTTGCGCCCCTTGGCAACGCGGCGTACAAAACGTGAATATCCGTCGTTGATATAGGTCTGCAGCACATCGATCTGCTCTGCATTGGGCGTGTAGAAAAGGCTTATGTTCTTGCCGGGATTGGTAGATACGGTTTGGGGAGTAACGCCAAGTTTGGCAGCGAGTCCTTCGGCCGAGGGGAAGAGGCCAAAAATGCCGATGGAGCCGGTGATGGTGAGCGGATCGGCATAAATTTTGTCGGCAGTGCAGGAAATCCAGTAGCCTCCCGACGCGGCATAATCGCCCATCGAAACCACAAACGGCTTCCCTTTTGACTTGAAATAGTCGAGCGCTTCGCCTATCTGTTCGGAACCGAACACTGAGCCGCCCGGAGAGTTGACCCTCAGCACGAGCGCTTTCACCTTGTCGTCGTCGGCAAGTTTGGTGATCTGCGGAACGAGTGAGTAGCAATCGATTCCTGTCTTGGAATATTCTGCTATTTCACCGGTGGCATAAAGCACCGCCACCTTTCTCTTGCTGTCGTAGTCGCTGCCCCAGTTGGAATTGTCGGCCAAAGCCTGTGGAGTATAATACTTCACATCCTTGCCTTCCTTGCCCACGATGCGACCTACAATGTCGTCCATCTGGCGTTCGTAGGCGAGAGCGTCGACGTAATGTCCCTTGAGCACCTGCTTGGGAGTCTGGAACATAATGAAACTGTCGGCAGCGGCGTTCATGGCGTTGTCGTCAAGTCCCTTGCGGCTTTCCGCTACAGCCCGTCCTATATAGCTCCACATGCTGCCGTAGAGCGTATCGAGCTGTGCGCGTGCCGGCTCGCTCATGGTGTTGGAGATGTAAGGCTCGGCGGCCGACTTGAATGTGCCAACTTTCACAAGAGTCATCTTGATGCCGATCTTGTCGAGCAGGTCCTTATAGAAAAGGGTCGTGCCGCCAAGTCCGGATATCTCGACCATTCCGCCCGGGTTGAGGAAGAGGCTGTCGGCCTGCGATGCCACGAAATAGTCGCCCATGGTCATCATGTCGGCGTATGCGTATACTTTCTTACCTGAATCCTTGAAATCGGCCACGGCCATCCTTACAGCATTGAGAGTGGCCGGGGATGCCACGGGGTGACCGCATTTGATATACATCGCCTTGATGTTTTTCGACAACTTGGCTTCGCGTATACCGTCCACAAGGACGTTGAGCGCCATCGTCGACTCCTTCGATCCGTAGGCGAGCGACATGAAGTCGAGCTGCGACGACTCCGGAGTCTCCACTATCGTGCCGGAAAGGTCAAGCACCAACACTGAGTCTGAACTCACCTTGGTGGAGGTTGATTCCCCGTCGGCACCCATGCTTGCAGCAACACCGATTACCACGAAGAACAGGACGATGCAGAAAAGTCCCAACGCCAGCCATGCGCCGACGAATGAAGACAACAGATTAAGAAAGAATTTTTTCAGCATAACTATATGGATTTGTCTGAAATTCCGTCACGACATTCACTCCTGACGGGAATATGCTATATGCCGGGGAATCTTACCCGACTGAATCAGCACAACGAATTAATGACTTGCTTGATTTGCTCGGCGAGCTGCTGCGCCTCTTCCATCGTGGCCGCCTCGCTGTAGATGCGGATGATGGGTTCTGTGTTCGACTTGCGCAGATGCACCCACGATTCGGGGAAATCAATCTTCACTCCATCTATATCGGTGATGTCGCATCCCGCGAATTTATCCTTCACCGCGAGCAGAATCTTGTCTACGTCGATATCCGGAGTGAGTTCTATCTTGTTTTTCGCTATCTGATACTGCGGATATGTCTTCTTGAGTTCGCTCACCTTCATGCCCGACTTGGCGAGAAGAGTAAGGAAAAGTGCCACGCCTACGAGTGCATCGCGACCATAGTGGAGTTCGGGATATATCACGCCGCCGTTTCCTTCGCCTCCGATAACGGCTCCGGTCTCCTTCATCTTGGCCACGACGTTGACCTCTCCTACCGCCGCTGCGCTGTATCCGCAACCATGGCGCTTGCTCACATCGCGCAAAGCACGCGAGCTGCTGAGGTTGGAAACGGTGGCGCCGGGAGTCTTGGAAAGCACATAGTCGGCTACAGCCACAAGGGTGTATTCCTCTACAAACATCTCGCCGTTTTCCATCACGAGGGCAAGGCGGTCAACATCCGGGTCTACCACGAAACCTACATCTGCCTTCGAACCGCGCATAAGGTCGGAAATCTGGGTCAGGTTTTCCGGTATTGGCTCCGGAGTGTGTGCGAAATGGCCATTGGCCTCGCAATTAAGTTCTATCACGTTCTCTACGCCAAGCGCACGGAGAAGCCTCGGGATAACGACGCCGCCTACGGAATTGACCGCATCTACAGCCACCGTGAAGTTAGCTTTGCGGATAGCCTCGATGTCGACAAGCGGAAGAGCCTTCACCATCTCGATATGGCGTTCGCCCCATGTGTCGTTGTGATATTCATGTCCGAGCTTCATCACATCTGCGAAAATGAAGTCTTCTTCCTCAGCCATCCTTATCACCTCCTTGCCGGACTGATCGGTCAGGAATTCTCCATTGGCATCAAGAAGCTTGAGCGCATTCCACTGCACCGGATTATGGCTTGCCGTCAGGATGATGCCGCCGAGCGCTTTCTCGCCTGTCACTGCAAGTTCCGTGGTCGGAGTGGTGGCAAGACCGATGTTGACCACATCAAAACCCATCGACATCAATGTTCCGATCACGAGGTTGGCTACCATAGGTCCGGAAATACGTGCGTCGCGACCTACCACTATACGTCCGGTGGCGCCGTTGTTCGCACGTTTGATATATTCAGCATAAGCCGCGGTAAACTTTACCACATCCACAGCACCGAGACCATCGCCGGGAACGCCGCCGATTGTCCCGCGGATGCCGGAAATTGACTTTATAAGACTCATTTCAAAAGAATTTAGAATAGTTTACAATTTTATGAGAAGAGAAAAAGTAAAGCGTGTCGATACGACCCGAATTTTAAAGCATCAACACTATTTTAAAGATTTTAAAGCATCGATACTATTAAAGGCATCAATGCCCCTGAAAAGCATCAATACTCAGCCTTGAAATATCTTGTATTCACCAGGAAAGGAATGCAAGTGGTGTTTTCATTCGAGAAACCATAATAAGACTTGAGCAGGATATTCACTTCGGAATTGTAGCCGAGATAGCTAACCGGCATCTGTATTCCTGATCCGAACTGGGCTGAAGAAGTGACACTGAAGTTCTGATAGATGAAATAAGTGTTGCCGACCGAAGCGAGAAAATCATCCTGGTTGCCTTCGCCCGCTATGTCGAGAGTCTTGTCCTTATACATGGTCTCGATATTGTAACGGGTGAATGTGAAATACACCTGATCGCCGGCGGCCGGTATTTCGCCGTCGCCCGCGTTGAGCACCTGCATGTAGACATATCCGTCATCATCAAGCCTGTAGTATGGAGCATCCGGACCTACCTCAAACACGCTGTCGGCCGGTATCTCATTGCAGACCCTGTGCTGAGCCAGAAACCAGTTGCTGACCTTCTGCTCCTCTTTAAGCAGGTCGGAATAGCTCTCCCCCTCATCGCAGCTTGCAAGGGTGATGCCCATGATGGCAAGCAACGAGATGGCGAGACAACTTTTCAATTTAAATATCAGATTCATTATTATAGTAAAGTTAAATTTCAAAATAATCAAGTTTTTCAGTTTTGCCTTTCAGAAACCGAGCATAGTCAGGCAGCGCCTTCACCAGCATGTCGCGGCATTCCTGAAGCGAGCCGTGAAATTCCGCTCCGGCCGCCATCACATGGCCGCCGCCGCCGAAGAGGTCGCTGCATATAGTATTGACAGGAAAATCAAGCACGCTTCTGGCCGAAACCTTCACGCAGTCGGAATCCTCGCGCAGGAAAAAGCTGCAGGTGATGCCCCTTATCTCGGTGGGACGGTTCACAAGTCCCTCCGTGTCGCCCTTCTCATAGTGGAAATCTTCACATTCCTTCTTGCTAAGGCAGATTACGGCAGCATGCAGTTCCGGGAATATCTCCATCTTGTTGGAGATGGCGTAAGCCTCGAGTTTGAGTGCTCCGAAACTTTTCTCCACAAGCGAGAGGCGTACAATGCGGTTTTTGTCGCACCCCTTGTCGATCAGACGCTGCAGTATCTCATATATGTCGGGACTTTTGCAGTTAACGGTGAAGTTTTTCGTGTCGGTCACCATACCGGTGAGGATGCACGTAGCCGAATCAAGATTCATCTGCGAGTAGAGTCCGAGGTCGGCTATGAGGCGGAACGCAAGCTCGCACGTACTCGACATATCTGGAAACGAGAATGTGATGTCGGCAAATTCATCGGGGAAGACGTGATGGTCTACGAGCACCTTCGGACAGGTAGCCTCGTCGAGCAGCACACGCATCTTGTCAAGGCGCGAAGGCTGATTGAAATCGCAGCATATCACGAGGTCGGCCTCTTTGAAAAGCCGCGAGCAATATTCCTCATGCCGCGTGTAGACTGCGAGTGAATCGAAACCGGGAAGGAAAGCGAGCGAACGGGGAGCGTTGTCGGGGACAACGACCGTGGCCGACTTTCCGATTGAGTCGAGGAGATGTTTCCATCCCAACGTGCTGCCGATGGCATCTCCATCGGGGCGTACGTGACATGTCAGCACGATGGAAGAAGCTGAATCAATCAACTTCCACAATTTACTGATCTTTCTTGTATCTAAATAATTATTCATTAATAATCAAGAGATTGAACTATCATGAAGATATAAAGGCCTTGTCAGGAAACTGCACTCGAAGCGCAAAAAACCATCGAGAAGGCGCAATTCAAAAGGCAAAGATAGCAAATTTTGGCGAATTTTTAGTAATTTTGCGCTATAATTCTTTAGTGAAGACATAATTTTAATGAAATAAAGGGGCTACTCATGCATACAAAAGAAGAAAAACTTAAGGCGTTCGGGCACTTGCTCGACGTATTGGACACTCTGCGGGAGAAATGCCCGTGGGATAGGAAACAGACCAACGAATCGCTCCGATGCAACACCATCGAGGAAGTCTACGAACTCAGCGACGCGCTGGTGAAAGACGACGTGGCTAACATCCGCAAGGAATTGGGCGACGTGCTCCTGCATGTGGCTTTCTACAGCAAGATCGCCGACGAGAAAGGAGAGTTTGACATCGCCGACGTATGCGACTCCCTCACTGAAAAACTGATTTTCCGCCATCCCCACATATACGGTGAGGTCAACGCGAAGACTGCCGACGACGTAGCCGACAACTGGGAACAGATAAAACTGAAGGAAAAGGGGGGCAACAAGACTGTGCTCTCCGGTGTGCCTGCCGGAATGCCGGCCCTTATCAAGGCTCACCGCATACAGGAGAAGACGGCTCACGTCGGTTTCGACTGGGAGAAGCCCGAACAGGTATGGGACAAGGTGAAGGAAGAGGCCGCCGAGGTGGCTGAAGCCATCAAGGGGAAGAACAAGGATGAGATCGAAGCGGAATTCGGCGATTTGCTCTTCTCTGTGGTGAATGCGGCGCGTCTCTACGATGTCGTTCCGGAAAACGCGTTGGAACGCACCAACCAGAAATTCATCCGCCGGTTTGGCTATCTTGAGCAGAAAGCGAAGGAAGCCGGAAAATCGCTCAAGGATATGACTCTCGCGGAAATGGACATATACTGGAACGAAGCTAAAACACTCGAAAACAGAAACGAACTGAAATGATTCTCTGCATCACCGAGAAACCAAGCGTAGGAGCCGACATCGCCAAGATATTGGGTGCCGGAGTGCGTCGCGACGGCTATTTTGAAGGCGACACCTATTGCGTGACGTGGACATTCGGCCATCTCTGCGAGCTCAAGGACCCGTCGGACTACACATCCGAATGGAAGCGATGGTCGCTGTCGGCTCTCCCGATGATTCCTCCGCGCTTCGGAATCAAGTTGAAGGACGACAAAGGCATTCAGCATCAGTTTGAGGTGATAGAGAAGCTTATCAAGCGATGCGAGAAGGTGATAAACTGCGGCGATGCCGGGCAGGAGGGTGAACTCATTCAGCGGTGGGTGATGCAGAAAGCAGGTTGCGACAAGCCCGTCGAGCGGTTGTGGATTTCTTCGCTGACCGACGAATCTATACGCGAGGGATTCAACCATCTGCGCCCGGAAAAAGAACTTGAACCGCTTTACACGGCCGGCCTTTGCCGCGCCATCGGCGACTGGATACTCGGCATCAACGCCACCCGCCTCTACACCCTCAAATATGCTGACCGCAGCTACAATGAGTCAAGAAGCAACATCCTGTCGGTAGGACGCGTGCAGACCCCTACCCTCGCGTTGGTGGTCAACAGGCAGAAAGAGATAGAAAACTTCGTGCCTACCACTACTTTCGAGCTGCGCACCAACTACCGCGACGTGGTGTTCACTTCAAACGTGAAGGCATTCAAGACCGAGGAAGAAGGGCAGGCGAAGCTGCAGGAAGCGGCGGAAAGTGAATTTGAGGTCACTTCCGTGGTGAAGAAAAAAGCAAAGGAAGCACCTCCGAAACTGTTCGACCTCACGAGCCTTCAGGTGGAAGCCAACAAAAAATACGGCCTCAGCGCCGACGAGACACTGAAGACTATCCAGGCGCTCTACGAGAAGAAACTCACGACCTATCCGCGTGTCGACACCACGTATCTCACAGACGACATGTATCCCAAATGCGGTCCCATCCTCAATTCCCTCACCCATTATCAGGCAATTCTGCAGGAGATCAGGGGGAAGAAACTGAAGAAGAGCAACAAGGTGTTCGACAACTCAAAGGTGACCGACCACCATGCCATCATACCCACCGGCCAGCCGCCGCAGATGCTGTCGAAGCCCGAATGGCAGGTTTACGACCTGATAGCCAAACGGTTTATCTCGGTGTTCTTTCCCGATTGCGTCTACGACCAGACCCAGATAAAGGGAAAAGCCGGAAAAATCGAATTCAAGGCATCGGGCAAAAGAATCGATCAGCCGGGATGGAAAGCTGTATATGAGAAAGATACTCCCGGAACCGCCGAAGAGAAGCCGGAAAAAGAAGAAGACAAGGAGCCGTCAACCCTCCCCGACTTCAAGGAAGGTGAGCGTGGACCGCACAAGCCTTTCCTCGGAAAGAAGACCACTACCCCGCCGAGCTACTACACCGAGGGCACACTGCTGAAAGCGATGGAGACGGCCGGTGCATCAGTGGAAGACGACGAGTTGCGCGAAGCATTGAAAGCCAACGGCATTGGACGTCCCTCCACCCGAGCCGCCATCATCGAGATTCTCTACAAACGCGGTTACATCAGGAAGCAGGGCAAATCACTCCGCGCCACCGAGGCCGGCATCGACCTCATCGGGCTGATAAGGGAGGAACTGCTGAAGAGCGCCAAACTCACCGGCATCTGGGAAGGGCGACTCCGCGCTATCGAACGCGGCGACTACAGCGCGCCCGAATTCATAGCGCAGCTGAAAGTGATGATCAACGACATCACTCTTTCGGTGCTTCGCGACCCGAGCAACCGGCGAATAACACAGGTGGCTCCGGAAGAACAGAAAAAGAAAAAGAAAACTTCATCTACTAAGAAATGAGCACAACCCTACAATATATAATAGTATTCGCCGTGCTTGCGGGATGCGTCTTCTTCACTGTCAAGAGCATCCGGAAAATGAAATCGCGCAAAAGCGGAGGATGTTGCGGCTGCTCGCTGAAAGACAGTTGCAAAGACATTAAAAACAAACCGGACAAATGTAAATAACTCAAGATTCGCCATGTATGGCGAATCTTGAGTTTTAAATGGGAGTATCGTTCGGTCGGGAGTTTTATGATTTCTACACAAATCTTTCTCCAGAACTATTTTTAATCAACTGTTTTTAACAATCATAGGCTGCGGAACACCAAACACCGACTCTCCGGCCGGAAGATCGCGCCCCATCACGCCCTCGAGCACTGTAGCCCTCGAAGAGGAATTCTCGAAGACGAAGAGGTCGAACTTGGTGAGCATCGCCGCGATATGCTCGAACACCGCCGACTGGATTCCCTCGTAGGCGATCCAGGCTGATGTGCTCGTGAAGCAATACACCTGAAGGGGAATACCGTTGGCACTCTGCTGCAGGGTATTGACAAACTGTGTGTCTACCTGTGAGATGTCGGGATTGCTGAGCAACCAGAGTTTGAGGTATGCGCGGAAAATACCCAGATTCGTATCGATTGTGCCGTCGACAAGTCCTTCGGGATTGTTGACACAATACTCCCTGCCGGCCGCTTTCTGTGCTTTTTTCTTCTCCAACCAATCCTTTAGAATAGGGATGCCGGCCAGACGCTCCATCAACTCATCGGATGGCTCCACCACGCTCTCGCTGTCTATCAGATATGTGCGGGCGATACGTCGGGTATTGCTCTCCTGCATAGGGCGGTAGGTGGTGAAAGTGCCGCTTATGAGATTGTAGGGGGGCACGGAAGATACCGTCTTATCCCAGTTCTGAATCTTCACCTCGGTTAGCGACACCTCCTGCACGGTGCCGTTGGCATTAGTGCCGTCTACCGCTATCCAGTCGCCGACATGGACGGAATCGTTTTCCGAAAGCTGCACTCCGGCTACAAGCCCGAGGATGGAATCCTTGAAGATCAACATCAGCACCGATGCGAACACACCGAGACCGGCGAGAAGCGTGCCCGGCGACTTATCCACAATCACCGACACCACGCCGATGCCGAAAAGAATCCAGACAATGCCGCATATCAGCTGGATAAGGCCTTTGAGAGGAAGACGCCGTTTGTTTTCGCGTTCATCCACATGGTTCCATATCACCTTGACAAGAATGGTGAGGCACCTCGCCACAATAAACATAAGATATATCCACGTGAGGCGCGAGAGCCAGCTGCTAAGCGAGGAATGCTGCTGCATCGTAAACTGGATCATGATGAGGAAGAAGATGGCCGGGATGATTCTGGATGCCTTATGGAAGAAATGCGCCTTCGTGAGTTCATCATAGATATCCCCTTTCCATTTCTTGCCAATCTGGTCTACAACGAAGAGGATGACATATTGCGTTATGATGCCGACGCCCCATGAGATGAGGAACACGAGCACGGCATAGACAAACAGTTCCATACTGGAATGATGCGCCAGCCCCAGTTGGTCGAAAATCCAGCTTACGGCTCCCATCAGAAGTTTTGCTATCTCGTAGGTCTCGCCTTCGGCGGTGGGCACCACGGCGTCGGTCATCGCTTGGCTCACATCGCCGGGAATGCTGCATAATAGTTGTGTATTCATAGTGGAAAGATTTCAAGTTACTGCCCCTGTCGGCCAAACCCGACATGAGCATATTTAAGGTTTTAAAGTGAAACAAACGGCATCGACAAACGGTTCAGACAGCCGCCCGACGCATCACATCACCGGCTCGGCTGCCCCCTCACGAAGGATAGCGGGGTTGTCATCGGTGCAGTCTATGATAGCCGTGGGCACTGTGCCTCCATCCTCGGCAATGACAATTCCGTCTACCCTCCCGTCGTATGCTTCCATGATCAGTTCGGGATTGATGGCGAAGTCGTCGCTGTCGAATTCAATCGAGGTCGTCAGCAACGGATTGCCGAGTTTTTCGGCCACACCCCTCACTGTAGCGCAATCCGGAATACGGATTCCGACTGTCTTGCGCACTTTGAATTCCTTGGGCAGATTCGACTGCGCTTTGCAGAGGAAAGTGAACGGCCCGGGGGTATTGTCGCGCAACAGCGAAAACGTCCGGTTGCCGAACCGCGCATATTCCGATGCCATCGATATGCCGTCGCATACCACCGATAGGTTGTTTTTCTCAGGATTGATGTTTTTCAACTCGCACACGCGGCGCACGGCCTTATGGTTGAGCGCGTCGCACATTATGCCGTAGAGGCTGTCGGTGGGTAGAATCCATATTTCGCCATCGCGTAGGCGCCCGGCTATCTGTTCGAGCTGCCGGTCGGAGGGTTTATCGTTCCAGATTTTTATTGATTTCATGGTGTAATACAATTCAATGAGTGGAATGCAGTTGATTAATCTCTTTTAAAGGAATAACACTGCAGAGAAGCTTAGGTTGAATAATATTGAAGATATTTCAACGTTTTTTAGTAAGTAGTTCGCTGTAATATATATGTCGTTTGATTTTAGTGAGCTACATAAGTGATATAATCCTGAACAACAATATAAACAGAAATAGACATGAAGATAGGAATAGTGGCGGCGATGGATAAGGAAGTGGCGCTTCTTCTCCCCCTTATGCAAGCCGCCGAAGAGATCGACTGCGAAGGAATCAAGGCTTGGACCGGCAAAATATCGGGCCACGATATCTGGCTGATGAAGTGTGGCATAGGCAAAGTCAATTCCGCCATCAACACCTACAGGATGATCGAGGCTTTCCATCCTGAGCTCATCATCAATTCGGGAGTGGCCGGAGGAGCCGACGCTTCCATGAAAGTAGGGTCGGTGCTGATAGCCACTCAGGCTGCTTACCACGACGTATGGTGTGGCCCCGGCACTGAATGGGGTCAGATGCAGGGATTTCCCCGTCGCTTCAACATGGACGAGGGTGTGGTGGAAAAATGCCGGCAATCTGAAGATGCTGCCGACCTGCGTTTCGGACTTATCGCTTCGGGCGACAAATTTATCTCCACCGTGGAGGAAATAGAGCATATCAAATCCGTATATCCCGATGCTCTTGCGTGCGACATGGAGTCGGCATCGATAGCCCAGACATGCTATCTTTGCAAAGTGCCCTTCGCAGTAATCCGCGTCGTAAGCGACACTCCCGGCCAAGCCGACAATCTCTCGCAATACGAAAATTTCTTCTCCGAAGCACCGGAAAAGACCTTCCGCATCATCCGCTCCCTCCTCCAAGCCCTCTGATCCGCCCTCTCCGGCCTCAAAGCAAACGCAAATACAAAAACTTCAGGAATCAACGCGATTCCTGAAGTTTTTTATTCCCAAAGTCGAAATCAGGGATATTCCACATTCCCCTTCCACAAAAGTTCCACAAAAGCCGGAGATATTTTGTCCTGTGCCCCGGAAGAATTTCGGGGGTATCAGAATTGCAATCCGCAGAGAGATAAAGCCTTTCAGTCCCCGATCAGATGGGCGGCGACTGTAGCATAGAGTGCGGCAGTCTCCAGCCTCAGGCGGCTGCCTCCGAATGTGACAGGCACGTATTCCTTCGCCATTGCCAACTCTACCTCCTCGGGCGAGAAGTCACCTTCCGGCCCGATGAGGATGCGCACATCTCCCCCCTTGTATTCCTCGCGGAAACTTCGCAAGGGAATACTGTCGTCGCAATATCCCATACACTTGAAACCTTCGAAACCATCCGAAACCAGCTGCCTGAAGTCGATCACTTCCGTAATCTCCACAAGAGTGGTCTTCAACGACTGGTTCATAGCCGATACGGCTATCTTTTCAAGACGTTCGGGCTTCACTATCTTCCTTTCGCTGCGCTGACACTTCATGAGCACTATCCGGTCTACTCCGATCTCGACACATTTCTGGACAAGCCATTCCATCCTGTCGAGATTCTTGGACGGAGCCACACAGATTTCGAGCCGGAATCCCCACCACGGTTTTACCTCTACCGTGTCTACGATCTCTACAGCCGTATGCTTCGGATGCGCATCCAGTATGACGCATTCGAAGCGATGACCACGGCCGTCGGTGACGAATATGTGCGCGCCCTCCTTCAGCCGGAGCACCCGGCAGCAATGGCCCGACTCTGATTCGGGCAAGACGCCGGATGTCTCTATGTCGGGAGCATAAAACTGAATCATATCTTGTCTTTGGTGTCGATCACTGAAGCGGCTGCGAGGCCTGCTTCGTCGGAAGCCTCATCTACGGCTACAGTCTCTGTTTTATTGTCTTTGAAAATGAAAAGGAACAGCACAGCCACAACAAGTGCATAACCCGCGAATACGAGCCAGCTCGTATGCCAGCCGTCTATCTGCTCTATTCCTGCCGGCTGCGAGAACACAAAATGATCGAGTACGGCTCCCGCACTCAGTGTGCCTATCGTGGCTCCGAGTCCGTTGGTCATGATCATGAAAAGGCCCTGCGCACTGCTGCGTATCGAAGGATCTGTCTCCTGATCCACATAGAGCGAACCGGACACATTGAAGAAATCGAACGCCACTCCGTAGACTATCATCGAAAGCACGAACAGCCACACCAGTTCGCCGGGATTGCCGATGCCGAAGAAACCGAAACGGCCCACCCATGCTATCATGGAGATGAACATCGTGCCTTTTATGCCGAAGCGCTTCAGGAAGAACGGGATGAGAAGGATGCAAAGGGTCTCCGACATCTGCGAAAGCGATATGAGGGCATTCGCATTTCTGGCGCCCCACGTGTCGGCAAATTCAGCTACGTCCTGAAATGAGGTGATGAAGATGTTGCCATATCCGTTGGTGATCTGCAGGCTTACGCCGAGAAGCATCGAGAAGATGAAGAAAATGGCCATCTTCTTCACTTTGAAGAGCGCGAAGGCATTCAGCCCGAGCATCTCCATGATGGATCCGGAGGCAGAACGGCTCGTAGGGCAATCGGGGAGCGTGAGGGCGTAGACACACAGCACCACGCTCAGGGCCGCCGACGTGAACAGCTGATAGCAGTTGGTCTGGAACTGTGTGAAGTTCACAAACAGCATGGCGCAGATGAAACCTATGGTGCCGAACACACGGATGGGAGGAAATTCCTTCACCGTGTCGAGCTTCATGCGGGTGAGTGCGGCGTAGGCCACCGAATTGCTCAGGCCTATAGTGGGCATGAAGAAGGCCACCGAGAGGGTGTAGAGCCAGAAGAGCGGACCGAACTCCACCGCGTCGCCTGCCGAGAGGCAGTAGAAACCTGCGGCGGCCATGAAGACAGCTGCCAGCAGATGGCAGAGGCTGAGCATGCGCTGCGCATGAATCCAGCGGTCTGCCACAATACCTATGATTGCGGGCATGAACATCGACACGATGCCCTGCACGGCATAAAACCATTTGATGTCGCTGGCAAGGCCGATGCGTCCGAGATAATTTCCGAGCGATGTGAGGTAGGCACCCCATACGGCAAATTCAAGGAAACTCATCACAGCGAGTCTGACCTTGAGGGAAGTTCTTTCATTTTTCATTTTATCAGGTATTGAGATTCATTTCTTTCCATCAGATATTGACACTTATCGCATCTATCAGATATTTAGATTATTATCATTCTACTATGATCACCTCATTGTCGTAGGCAAACTCAACGCCCGGAGGCAGCAACGGCGCCACTTCGGCATGCCGCCCAAGCATATGGCAGGCATGGGTGAGATAGCAGCGGCGAGGCTTCAGCTCTTCGAGCAGCTGCAGCACTTCGGGCAGAATCATGTGGGCGAAATGCTCTATTTCCAGCCTCAGGCAGTTGAGGATAAGAACATCGAGGCCTTTCAGTTTCTCCTTCTCCGAGTCGGCAAGGGTTTTGCAATCAGTGATATACGCGAAGTCACCGATGCGGTAGCCCAGAATAGGCAGTTTGCCGTGCATCACCTCTACGGGTATGATTTTCAGCCCTTTGATAAAAAACAGCACATCACCTACCGTTTGCAATTCCAGCCTCGGAATGCCGGGATAAGGATTGGGCAGGAAGCAGTAGTCGATGCGGTTGTGAAGGTCGTCGACAGTGTGCTTGTTGGCGAATACGGGCATGTCGTGGCCCGCGCACAGCGGACGGAGATCGTCGATGCCCCCCACGTGGTCGTAGTGCTGATGAGTGAGAAGCACGGCATCTACGGAGGTGATGCCGCAACGCAGCGCCTGCTGCCGCAGATCGGGCGAAGCGTCGATGAGGAGGCGGAGTCCGTGGGTCTCTACTAATATCGACGCCCGCAGGCGCTTGTCGCGCGGATCTTCCGACCGGCATGTGTGGCACGTGCAGCCAATCTCGGGCACCCCTTTCGACGTGCCGCTTCCAAGGACTGTCACTTTTATGGATGAGTCGATGAAATTTACCTCCGGCTGGAGTTCGATGCCGAACTTCAGCCGCACGGCATCCACCACATCATTGGCGAGAGCCACCACATCGGCAGCCGTGGCATCGCCGGTGTTGGCAATCACGAGAGGCTGTCCGGGCCATACTTCCGCACCTCCAACCTTCTTTCCTTTCATGCCGGCCTTGTCGATAAGCCATGCGGCGGAAATCTTCGATTTTCCATCGCCCGCAGGATAAGCCGGAAGGTCGAGCCCCCTCGGCGCAAGTTCCTGCTGTATGAAGTACTCGCTCAATACGGGATTCTTGAAAAACGAACCTGCGCTTCCTATCCGGGCCGGATCGGGAAGTTTCGTATTTCTGAGCCTTATCACTTCATCGGCCATTTGCCGCAGGGTGGGCAGGCTGCCGAGCGATTCGGCAAATTCCTTGAGCGGTTTGTAGTTCAGATTCGAGGCCTCTTTCGAACGGCGCAGGCGATAGCTCACGCGAAGCACTACCAGGCGCCCCTTCTCCGCACGTTTGAATACGGAGTCGCGATAGCCGAAACCGCATTCATCAGCCATCAGCGTGCGCACCTTGCGGGTCTGAAGGTCGAAGCATTCCACCGAATGGATGAAATCGCCCGCCTCAGCACCGTAGGCGCCTACATTCTGAACGGCCGACGCGCCTACCTCGCCGGGAATTCCGGCCAGATTCTCCAGTCCGGCTATTCCGCGGCTGATGCACCAGTCTACAAGGTCGGTCCATTTCTCGCCCGAACCTGCTATCACAAACACCGTGTCGGGATTTTTCTCATAGAGTTTTATGCCCTTGATCGCCGAATGCAGGAGCATGCCCTTGAAACGATTGACAAACAGGAGATTTGAGCCGCCTCCAATGCACATCACCTCATTATCGATGAATTCCGGCGTGCGACTTAACCTGAGCAAATCGGCCTCACTCTCGAATTCGGCATAAAGGTCGGCCTTTGCGGCCACTCCGAATGTGGTGAGATGGGTTATATCTTTGTCGTGTTCGATAATCATTGTCTGAAATTTGTTAGAATGCCGTCAGAAAAAAATAGATAGGTGCCATCTGAATATTGCCAGATGTCGAGTGTCTGCGACGTGTTGTGGCCCGACTGCAGTTCATCAGGATTGCCGAGCGAAAGGCGGCACTCATCTTTGGTCATGCCCCTGTCTACTTTCGAATTCTGTATCAACTGCCAGTTGCGGTCGCTTATGTTGGGATATCTCGACTTGGGATCGCTCAGGAAGAAGATAGCCGCGAAGTTCCGGCTGTCGCCCTTCTCCGATGTGTAGTTGATATGCATCAGCGCTTCCTCGCCGGCATGGCGGATCCTCACGTTGGCGGGGAAATCGCCTGTTGCGGGAGTGACTTCAATCACCTCCACCTCCACATATCTGAGACCATGCTTGCGGTTGCCGTTGTCGTCATACCAAAGATTGCTCCGGGTCCACAGTTTCCGGCCCTTCAGTGTCTCGTTCCAGCGGGATGTGAGGTCAATGTCGGCAAGGAGCGGCATCTTGCTGCTGTCTACCTCGCGGAGCGCCATGTCGACAGGGCGGCCCGTATTGTATCTGAAGATGGAGTTGCCGTCGGTGAAGAGAAGCACACATTCCTGCTTCAGGTCGGGATTGACGCGGCTTTCCATTCCGGCGTAATGCAGCACCTTCCCTTTAAGGTTGCCGGCATCCACCGATTGAGCAGCCGCAGGCTCGAATATATAAAGTGTGCGGTCGCTCATGGCGAGAAACGGTTTCCCTTCCTTCCATTCGGAGAGTGGCGAACCCTTGAGTGCGGCGGCAAACACCTCTTCTTCGGTTTTTTCCATCATGCGCATGTCTTCCTTGTTCATGCGTATTTTCTTGGTGCTCTCTATGCCTGTGCTACAGGCCGAGGCCACAGCGAGCGCCAACACCATGGAAAGGGCGACGATGAAATGATTGCGGTATTTAGTGTGTGTATCCAATTTTTAATTTGTATAACTAAAGTGTTGCACAATTAGAATACAAATTTAACCAAAAAACTTGGTTTCAGAAGCATGAAACGGGTAAAAAAACCGCCGTATGGGGTGATTTTTTGAGCCGACAGGGCGAAAAGGAATGAAAAATTGAGGTTTTTTAAAATTTATTGCAAAAAAATTTGGCCATGTCAAAATTATGTATTAACTTTGCACTCGCAAAACGGGGGAAACCCCTGAGACAAGACGGCGGGATAGCTCAGTTGGTTAGAGCGTCGGATTCATAACCCGGAGGTCTCGAGTTCAATTCTCGATCCCGCTACAAGAGTCACCATCAATTAGATGGTGACTTTTTTTGTGCATATTTCAGCACCTTTCCATGTATACTTCTGCACAAGTTAGTGCAAGTATCACCACGGTTTTGAGAAAGACCCAGCCCGGCTCGCGTTTCACCCCTCCCCCACAAAAAAAATAAAACTGCCCGGAAGAATCCGGACAGCGTATGATTTGCAGACGACCGAGGGACCGCATGCTCAGATTTGCAAACGGCCGATGGGCGCGCTTAGATTTCTGAAGATTTCAGTTTCTCGGCATTTTCCGCCACAATCAGGCGGTCGATACACTCCTGGATATCGCCATCCATGAAAGTTCCGAGATTATATACAGTATAGTTTATGCGATGGTCGGTGATGCGCCCCTGAGGGAAATTATAGGTTCGGATTTTTGCCGACCTGTCTCCCGTGCTCACCATCGTTTTTCTTTTCGAGGCGATGTCATCAAGATATTTCTGATGTTCGCGGTCGTAGATGAATGTGCGCAGCCGCGACAGAGCACGTTCCTTATTCTTCGGCTGGTCGCGGGTCTCCGTGCATTCTATCAGAATTTCCTCCACCACGCCGGTGTTGGGATTCTTCCAGTTGTAACGCAGTCGCACTCCTGATTCCACCTTGTTCACATTCTGGCCGCCGGCACCGCCCGAGCGGAAAGTATCCCACTTTATCTCTCCCTCATGTATCTCCACATCGAATTCCTCCGCCTCAGGAAGCACCGCCACCGTAGCGGCCGAAGTATGCACGCGGCCCTGCGTCTCAGTGGCCGGAACGCGCTGCACGCGGTGCACCCCGCTTTCATACTTCATGGTGCCATACACGGAATCGCCCGTGAGGGTGAACACTATTTCCTTGTAACCTCCGGCCGCCCCTTCCGAGACATTGCTCACTGCAAGTTGCCAACCTTTCCTCTCCGCATACTTCTGATACATCCTGAACAGGTCGCCCGCGAACAGGGCGGCCTCGTCGCCACCCGTACCGCCGCGTATCTCGACCACGCAGTTTTTCGAATCATCAGGATCCGGCGGAATCATGAGAAGCTTGATCTCCTCCTCCACCTTCGGCAGGTCAGCCTGGGCTGAATCGAGTTCCTCCTTTGCCATCTGCCGGAGTTCATCGTCGGTTTCGCCCGAGAGAACGGCTTTGGCTTCCGCCACGTCTGCGAGCAACCTGCGATATCTGGCGGCCGACTTGAGTATTTTCTCAAGGTCGTGGTATTCTTTGGTGAGCCTGACATAACGTTTCTGGTCGGCGATGACCGCCGGGTCGGTGATCAAGGTAGAGATCTCGTCGAATTTAGCATCAAGACCATCGAGGCGCTCAAGAATTGTAGACATAAACTATGAAAGGAATTAAAGCAGGTTCTATAA
>JAUNFY010000048.1 GCA_030524805.1 Bacteroidales bacterium
GATATTCATGGGAAGCATGGGATTTTTGGGGAATTCGGGGATTGCCGGAGATAGGTATTGTTGTGTTTCATTGGGATTTGGCGGCATGAAGGAGGGTGAAATGTTAAAATATTACATTTTTATTAAATATTTTTTTGAAAAATTTGAAAATATTTTATAACTTTGCAGTTACGTGTAGGAGTACACAACCTAAAATCGATCTAAACTAAACATAATCAATAACTAACCCCATTTAACTCATCATGAAATACGAACACAATCCAGTATTGTCAGTATTGAAACGAGTGCAAAGTGCAGGCCGCATGGCTTTGGTAGCCGTGATGTGTCTGTTCGCATCGTTGGCGCTTCACGCGCAGGAGGCAGTGGTGAATGGTACCGTTGTTGACGCCACCGATGAGCCCCTTATCGGAGCTACCATCATGGTAGAAGGCACGACAATAGGCACAACCGCCGATTTCGACGGCAACTTCACCATCAAGTGTAAACCGGGTGCCAAGCTCAAAATCTCCTATGTGGGATATGACACCCAGACAGTTGCCGCCAAAAACGGCATGAGAATCGTACTTAAGGAATCGTCGGACATGCTCCAGGAAGTGGAGGTCGTGGCCTACGGTGTTCAGAAGAAAGTGTCGCAGACCGGCGCTATCTCCTCGATCAAGAGCGAAGACCTGACGAGAACTCCGGTGAGCTCCGTGACCAACGTGCTTTCCGGTCAGCTTTCAGGCGTGTCGACCGTGCAGTACTCCGGCGAGCCGGGCTCCGATGCCGCCGAGATCTTCGTGCGCGGTAAGGCAACGTTCTCTGATGAAGGCACCAAGCCCCTCATCCAGGTTGACGGCGTGGAACGCGACATGTGGGACATCGACCCCAACGAAATCGAGTCGATATCAGTACTTAAGGACGCATCGGCAACCGCAGTGTTCGGTGTGCGCGGTGCGAACGGCGTAATCCTCGTCACCACCAAACGCGGTAAGGAAGGCAAGGCCCGCATCGACGTATCGCTCAACTTCTCAGGCCAGTCGCCGACGAAGCTGATCGAGATGGCAAACTCTGTGGAATATGCCAACTTCTACAACTACATGAGCCGGAGCGACGGCGGCAACAACGTCTTCTCGGACGACATCATCTCGCGCTTCACATCGGACAAGGAGACCGACAAGATCCGCTTCCCGAACATGCGCTGGACCGACTACATCTTCAAGAAGGTGACACTCCAGCAGCAGCACAACGTGAACATCTCGGGCGGTAACGACAAGGTGAAATACTTCGTATCGGCAGGTTTCTTCAGCCAGGACGGTATCTTCAACCAGTTCGGTCGCGACGACTTCGCATTCGACTACCGCTACAACCGATTCAACTATCGTTCGAACCTTGACATCAAGGTGACACCTACCACTGACATCAGCGTGAACGTAGCAGGCAAGATCGACAACTCCGCTAAGCCCCGCACAGGCCAGGGAGCCGAAGGCATGGTGAAAGCCATCTACGGCGCAACTCCGTTCTCGTCGGCCGGTTTCGACGAACAGGGCCGCTACATCGGCACCAACACCGATGCCGACTACAACATCGAGTATGACGCAGAAGGCAACCCCCACTCAGTGACCCTTCCCTTCGTAGGCAGCGCTCCTATGACCTACGTGACCTATCAGCCGGGTGCATACCACAACACTGCCAACACGATCACCACCGACGTGATCCTGAAGCAGAAACTCGACATCATCACCAAGAACCTCGTGTTCCACGTGAAGGGATCGTACAACAGCGGCTTCAGCCAGCAGAAGACCATCACATCGTCGGCAGCTACAGTGACCCCGAAGATGATGCCCGACGGCACAATTTCCTACATCACCAACAGCTTCGAGGACGCCCCGACTTATTCAGAGCCGAGCGACATGACAAGCAAGTGGCGCAACTGGTATCTTGAGGCAGCCCTCAACTGGAACCGCGAATTCGGCGACCACTCGCTGACCGCCCTCCTTCTCTACAACCAGAGCAAGGAATACTATCCGAAAACCTACTCTGACATCGCCCGCGGCTATGTTGGTCTGGTAGGCCGTGTGACATACGACTACGACAACCGTTACCTGGCTGAGATCAACTTCGGCTACAACGGCTCGGAGAACTTCGCCCCCGGCAAACGCTTCGGCGCTTTCCCCGCCGGCTCTATCGGCTGGGTGATCTCGAACGAGAAATTCATGGAGAACCTGCATCCCTATCTGTCGTTCCTCAAAATCCGCGCTACAATCGGTAAGGTAGGTAACGACAAGATCGGCGGCAGCCGCTTCATGTATCTTGCCGACCCCTACGGCATCAACGGTGACGCACTCCTCGTAGGCTTCTACCGCAGTCAGCTCGGATACGGCTACAACTTCGGCACGGGCAACGGCGGCTACGCCACACAGCCCGGCGCATGGGAAATGCAGAAGAACAATCCTGACGTGACTTGGGAAAAGGCCATCAAGCAGAACTACGCTGTGGATGTGCAGTTCTTCAACGACCGCCTGAAAGCAAGCTTCGACTACTACCGCGAGCACCGTACCGACATCCTCCTGCAGAACAACAACACATCTGCAATCATCGGCTACAAGACCGCGATGGAGAACTACGGTATCGTAGACAGCTGGGGCTGGGAGCTCAGCGTGGGCTGGAACGACTTCGCAGGCGACTTCGGCTACTATGCCCGCTTCAACCTTTCCTACAACGACAACAAGATCATCCGCGACGGCCAGGCACCTCAGAGCTACGACTACATGAAGACCGCCGGCCACCGCATCGGCGCGCGCTCGCAGCTTCTCTTCTGGGGCTACTACGACGAGACAGCCGACGCCCGCTACATGGAAGAGTATGGCAAACCCATCCCCGAGCAGCTCAAGGCTAACAAAGACCTGAACTATGGCGACCCGATCTACGTGGACCTCAACGGCGACGGCAAGATCGACGGCAACGACTACAGCCGCGACTTCGGCAAGACCGACGACCCGCGCTTCATCGCCGGCCTCAACCTCGGCGGCAGCTGGAAGGGCCTTAGCCTCGCGCTTCAGTTCACCGGCGCATGGGAAGTGACCCGCAGCATCTCGGGTGCATTCCAGCAGCCCTTCTACAACGCAGCCGGCGACGGCCAGGGCGGTCTGCTCAAGACCCACCTCGAAGACAGCTGGACAGAAGACCACCGCGACGCAGAATATCCGCGTCCTACACTGGCCTACATGAAGCACACCTACGCCGAATCGACACTCTGGGAGAAAGACGCAAGCTATTTCCGATGCAAATCGGCCCAGATAGCCTACGACTTCAACATGCCCTGGATGAAGAAACTCGGCATCAGGCAGCTCCAGCTCTCAGTGAGCGCCTACAACCTTTTCACTGTTTCGAAGTATATGTGGGGTGACCCCGAAAACCGCGCAAGCTCCTCGCCGAGCTACCCGCTGACCCGCACCTACACTGCCGGTATCAAAGTCGGATTCTAACTCTCACATCAAGCAAAACGAAAAACAATCATGAAAAAAGCATTTCACAGCATATTTGGACTGGTATTGGCAGGCATCGCGGCAACCGGCTGTACGGATGAGGTCCAGTTCGGCAACGCCTTCCTCGACAAGGCACCGGGCGGCTCGTCGACACTCGACAGTATCTTCGCCAACCCTGACTACGTAAACCAGCTGCTCACAAATATCTACAACAAACAATACTACGGACTGCCCTACGGCAACTTCAGCGGCACTCCGCAGGCTGCCAGCCCCTACAACGGCAAGCTCGACGCCCTGACCGACCTCTACCAGATGCACTGGGCGAGCCAGAAGGTATGGTCGTCGTACTACACCGCCACCTTCTCCGCGAAGGAAGACCCGTTGATTTCGTACGTCAACGAAAACATGTGGGAGACCGTGCACCTCGTTTCCGTAATCAAGGAAAACATCGACCGCACCCCCAACATGTCGGAGCAGAAGAAGAAATATATCATCGCTCAGGCCAAGGCTCTTCAGGCATTCACCTACGCATTGCATCTGCCCCACTACGGCGGCATGCCCATCATAGAGACTACCATCACCAACGACGACGTGAAAAACGGAGGTATGGGCAAACGTGCAACCTTCGCCGAGACAGTAGACGCCATCGTGCGCTGGTGTGACGAAGCAGCTCCCGACCTCTACTGGGCCTACAACGGCAACGACTCCGAGTCGAACTCGCTTCAGACCGGCCGCTGGACCAAAGCCGGCGTGATGGCACTGAAGGCGCAGGTGCTCTGGATAGCCGCGTCGCCCCTCTACAACGGCCCGGCCTACTATCCTGAAGTGACCGACGAACAGCGCGAGCTCATCGGCTACGGCAGCTACGACGAAAGCCGCTGGAAACGCGCACTCCAGGCCTTCGAAGACTTCTGGGAGGAAAATAGAAAGAACGGCGAATACTACCACCTGATGCAGGCCACAACCAAGAACTGCGACGGCTATCGTCTGGCTTACCGCAGAGGATACATGTTTGACGACAGCCCCGAAAACATCCACTGGACCAAGGTGGAGAGCATCTTCGGCACCCAGGGCGCCTACTCCTGGCTCTCTTGGAACTGGACCGAGAACGGTGTGAACCGTCTGCGCCACAGCCCGACACTCGAATACATCGAGATGTTCCCCTGGAGCGACGGCAAGCCTTTCGTACATGACGACGCTTTCAAGTACAAAGAGTCGTACGAAGACAAAGAAGAGATCAAATGGGATGTCTACACCTGCCTTGACGGCAAGGGAGGAGCGAGCGACAACGACAAACTGTTCTACACCTACAAATCGGTGCGTGGCGGTTTCGTGAAGACAGCATCGCGCGACCCGCGCCTCTATGAGAACGCAGTGGTGAGCGGCACCCTCGAGAACCTCGCGCTTCAGTCGACCGACGGCAAAAGCTCGGGCAACGTGCTCGAGACATGGGTAGGCGGCCAGAACGCAGGTCAGAACGTGAAGCATCCTACCAACAACACCCTTAGCGAATCGCTGACCAGCTACTGCCCGACAGGTTTCGGCGCATACAAGTATGTGCTCAACCGCGTGGAATGGTGGCGCGACCCGAACATGCACTGGAACGTGCTGACCATCCCCGACATGATCCTGATGTATGCAGAATGTCTTGCCGAGACCAACGACCTTCCCGGCGCCCTCGCCCAGGTTGACCTTATCCGCGCCCGCGTAGGCTTGAAAGGCCTGAAAGCATGCAACAACGACAAGCAACTCGACAGCAACAAAGACAACCTGATAGAGGAAATCCTCCGCGAGAGAGCATGCGAGCTCGGCATGACCAACGCCCGCTACATCGACATGATCCGCCGCAAACGGACCGACTGGATGACCAAGCAGCTTCACGGCATGGCTACCTACCGCATGATCAAGAACGCATCGAACCAGTGGGTACGCCGCAACGCGCCCTGGTTTGGCGACGACAAGAACGGCGGCATGCAGGAACCCTCGCGCTTCGAATATGAATTCTTCGAGCTCTTCCAGGGACGCCGCGTGCTTTGGACCTACGCCGAAGACCACGCGAAGAACCCCGCCGTGCTGAAATGGCTCATGATGCCCTTCCCGCAGGATGAGGTGAACAAAGGATACGGTCTGATCCAGAACCCCGGATGGTGATCCTAAATTCAATTTTTGTTTGCAAAAATTGAGGTTTATATGTCAGACGGTTTATCGGTTGATTCTATCCCGGCAATCACGACAAGCGGACTACCCGATAAAAACGACCGATAAACCGACCAACAGATAAACTTTAAGTCGAGCAAAGCGAAACTTAAACAAACCAACAACAATGAAATCAAGATATATTTTTCTCATGACACTTGCAGCGGGCCTTGCAATTCCCGCAGCGGCTCAGGAGGAGGCGGACACCTTAGTGAACGAGTGGCTTTCGCAAAGCTACAACATCGGCACCATCCTGCCCGTAGACCGCCACAACTCCACAGCCTCGGTGAGTGTCATCAAAAACGACGCTGTCAACCAACGCAGCGCCAAGAATATCGGCAATTCACTTATCGGCCACGGCAGCGGCCTGATGACCATAGCCGGCAACGGCACATACTACGCCCAGAACCCTACCTTCTACGTGCGCGGCCTTCAGAGCCTCTCGGGAACCAACCCGCTGATTCTCGTCGACGGCATTGAACGCGACATCACGATGGTAGACCCTGAAGAGGTGGAGGAAGTGCAGATCCTGAAGGATGCCGCAGCGACCGCCCTCTATGGCTACAAAGGTGGCGACGGA
Source organism: Bacteroidales bacterium (assembly GCA_030524805.1). Classification (GTDB taxonomy): domain Bacteria; phylum Bacteroidota; class Bacteroidia; order Bacteroidales; family Muribaculaceae; genus Lepagella. The sequence goes on from JAUNFY010000048.1 coordinate 6,244, forward strand.
GTGATCAACATCATCACCAAGCATGGCGAATACAACTCTCAGACCATCCGCGTGAACTACGAGCACGTGTTCTCCAACATGGTAAACCGTCCGCGCTTCGTGGATGGCGCCACCTACGCTATGGCTATGAACGAGGCGCTTGCCAACGAAGGACGCGACGCACGCTACAGCCAGCAGGCCATCGACGCCTACAAGAGCGGCCAGTATCCGGAGCTCTACCCCAATGTAAACTGGGTGAACGAGACCTTCCGCAATCATGCGAGCGGCGAACGCGCGTCGGTGGAATTCTCGGGCGGCGGCAACAAGTTCCGCTATTTCACTATGGCCAACTTCCTCTACAGCGACGGCTTCATCAAGAACGGCAGCCACAACACGGGCTACTCCACACAGGACAAATACGTGAGGGGCAACATCCGCACCAACCTTGACGTAGACCTCTGGCAGTATACCCAGCTGAAGACCAACATCTTCACCTCGCTCGCCGAGATGCAGACACCGGGCGCACAGGCCGATCTCTGGACAATGATCTACAACACTCCTTCGGGCGCGATACCCGTGAGGAATGAGCATGGCGTATGGGGCGGCAACTCGACATGGTCGGGCGACAACAACCCCGTGGCGCAGTCGATGGACGCAGCCTACACCAAGATCTTCGACCGCCAGCTCTTCTTCGACGCAGAAGTGATCCAGGATCTCTGCATGGTGACCAAAGGCCTCAAGTTCAACATCGGCGCAAGCTACGACGTGATCTCCAACATAGTGGAAGACCACTCGAAGAAGTACAACTACGGTATGTCGAGCGTTACGGGCTGGAATGCAGACGGCACTCCCGCCACCAGCTACTGGCAGGTAGACGACCAGGCAACCGAGATGGGCACCGGCGCGGCCGGCAAGTCATTCTACCGCCGCTTCAACGCGTGGGCAGCCTTCAGCTACGACAACACATTTGCCGAGAAGCACAACGTGATGGCACAGCTGAAATACCACTACGACTATGAGGACCCGATGGGCACCAACAACAACATCTACCGCCACAACATCTCGCTCTGGGGCCAGTATACTTTCGCCAACCGCTACTCACTCGGCGTAGCACTCGCAGAGATGGGATCGTCGCGCCTCGCCCCCGGCACGAAGTGGAACTTCTCGCCCAACGTATCGCTCGGCGCCGTTCTTCTTGAGAATCCTGAAAAGGGAGTTGACTTCCTGAAGCTCCGCGCATCGTGGGGTATCCAGAACTACGACCGCCTCCCGAACAACACATGGACCTACTACCTGCAGAACTACAGCTTCGCAGCTACGGCCTATCCCTGGTCGGAAAAATACGACGGCGGCGCCACCGGCACCTCCATCACAGTGGGCCAGCTCCCGATGGTGAACCCCTCGAACGAGAAGGTGGCTAAATACGACATCGGTTTCAACGCAAACTTCCTCGGCTGCATCGACCTGACCGCCGACTATTTCTACAACCGCCACTACGACATCTTCGTAGACGGCACCGGCGCCTACTCGAGCCTCATCGGCTTCACCGCCCCATTCAAAAACCAGGGTAAGGTGGACAACCAGGGTGTTGACATCGAGCTGAACTTCAGCAAGAACTTCGGCGACTGGAACGTGATGGCAGGAGGAACATTCCTCTTCGCGAAGAGCAAGATCATCGACATGGCCGAAGAGCCCAAGGCATACGAAAACCTGAAGCAGACCGGCAACCCGCTTAGCTCCACTTACGGCCTGATAGCAGAAGGCCTCTTCACCAAGAATGACTTCAACGCCGACGGCACGCTGAAAGACGGCATACCGGCACAGACATTCTCGACCGTGCGTCCGGGCGACATCCGCTACCGTGACCTTAACGGCGACAACGTGATCGACGCCAACGACAGGACCAAAATCGGCGACAACCCGATCTGCCCGGAGATATTCTACACCTTCAACCTGGGCGCCGAATACAAGGGCATCGGCCTTGTGGCACACTTCCAGGGCGTGGGCAACTACGGCTGCAACCTCAGCTCGCAGGGCTACTACTGGGGCCTTATCAACAACTCGTCGCTCTCGCAGGAAGTATACGACAACCGCTGGAACGCCGACTTCAACGACAACGCCAACGCCCTCTACCCCCGCCTGAGCTCGGAGAGCAACGCCAACAACTACCAGACGTCGACCTTCTGGCAGCGCGACCGCAGCTATCTCAAGCTCCGCAACGTAGAGCTCTACTACAACTTCAGCAAATCGCTTCTGGCAAAGACCGGCTTCATCAAGGGAGCCAAAGTATTCGTCCGCGGCGTTGACCTCTGCAATATCGCCACCGGCGGAAACAACAAGCTTGAGAACCTCGATCCGGAGGCTACAGGCGTTGTAGCCCCCCTCACCCGCGAGATTGCGGTCGGTGTCAAACTCACATTCTAAAAAATGAAATCGAAGATGAAACTGAAACATATATTCGGATTTGCGGCCTTGATGTCGCTCGGCCTTACCGCCTGCTCCGACCAGATGGACTACAACGAATTCCGCGTCAACGACGAGGAATACGTGAAGCGAGACTTCGGTCAGGTCGGTGCCTTCACCACCCACATCTACCGCGACCTCGACTACGACTTTGGTCAGATGTATTCGGGCGCTTCCCTCTGCTCCGCCACCGACGAGGCAGTCTACAGCCACACCGGCAACCAAATCGAGTCGTACTACAACGGCGCATGGAGCCCTACGAACGCCAACAACGTAATTTGGGGCACCTGCTGGGACGCCATCGCCTACAGCAACCTCTACCTGGCCGACTACGTAGGCCTGACTTTCCCCGAACACGAACAGGAGAAAGACTACGCCGACCAGATGCTCAAGTATGAGAACTACCAGTGGGAGATCCGCTTCATGCGCGCCTACTTCTACTTCCTGCTCGTTCGCCAATATGGCAGCGTGCCCTTGATCACCGAGAACCTGAACGCCGACCAAGCCAACAACGCCGAGCCGGCAAGCATCGATGAGATCTTCAAGTTTATCGACGACGAGTGCGCCGCCATCAAGGATGAGATCATCGAGAACTACTCGGGCGCCTACAACTCGATCGAGAACGAACCGGGCCGCGTCAACAACCTCGGCGTGCTCGCCCTCCGTGCGCGCGCAGCGCTCTACCACGCATCTCCCCTCTTCACCCAGGGCAAGAGCGACAGCGAGATCAAGCAGCTCTGGCATGAGGCCGCGCTGCGCAACAAGGAGTGCATCGACGCATGCCGCAAGCGCAGCATGACCCTCGCGAGCGACTACGCCAACCTCTTCGGCAGCGACAACTGGAACAGCACCGACGCAGCCAAGGAGATCATCTTCGCACGCCGCGTGGCAGCAAGCAACAGCTTCGAGTCCTACAACTTCCCCATCGGTATGGATGGCGCGGGCGGTGGCAACTGCCCGACCGAAAACCTTGTGTCGGCTTACGAGACAACCAACGGTCTGGCTATCGACGACCCTGCCAACACGATGTATGACCCTCAGAATCCCTACTCAAACCGCGACTCACGTCTGCTGAAGACTGTGGCTGTGAATGGTGAGAGATTCCCCGACGACTTGAACAGACAAGACCCCTCTGCAGTTCTTGAGACTTTCGTAGGCGGCGCCAACTCCCGCTCTATTTCATACGGTACGCCGACCGGCTACTACCTGAAGAAATATGTGGACAGCAAAACCGTACTCACCGGTTCGACCGCCAACTCCAACAAGCACACATGGATTCTCTTCCGCATGGGTCAGCTCTATCTCGACTACGCCGAGGCAATCCTGAACTACACCGGCAGCGGCTACGCTACAGAAGAAGGCCTGTCGATGTCGGCAGCAGATGCGATCAACCTCGTGCGCACCCGCGCAGGCCAGCCCAACCTTCCGCTTGGCCTCAGCCCTGCAGACTTCGAGAAGAGATATGAAAACGAGCGCTTCGTGGAACTCGCATTCGAAGGCCACCGCATCTTCGACGTGCGCCGCTGGATGAAGGGCCCGCAGTATTTCAAGGACATCAAGGTGATGAACATCGTGAAGAATGCCGACGGCTCGCTCACATTCACACCGGTGGTGAATCCGGCATGGATCACATCGCGCAAGTGGGAAGACAAGTTCTACTTCTGGCCTTTCCCGCAGGCAGAGATCCTGAAGTCGGGACATCTCAAGCAGAATCCCGGCTGGTAACCGACAGCAACACTTTCTACATAACTCAAAGGCCTGAGGAGATTCCTCCGGCCTTTGATTGCTTTTTAACGGGGGGGATTTGCGAGCCGGAAGCATGATTACACATGAATACTCTTGGGGAATCTTGGATACTCATGGGGACTCATGGAAGATGGCATCGTGGGGAAGGGGAAAATGCAGAAATGTGATGTTTACCTGTTAAAAAATCAAAAAATTACAATAAATTTGGTGAATTCAAAAAATTTAATTAAATTTGCCGCGAATATGGAAAGTAGCGTATTGAATGATTGAATTTTGCCACGTTACGGTCCGTATCCCCCTACATCAGAGTTTAATGACCTTAAGCATAAAAGGAATTAACCTAAATAACATTTATTAATTAACATCATTTTCACATGAAAAAACTTTTTCTCAGCCTTGCTGCAACAGCACTGTGCACCACTGCGTTCGCAGGCCAGCGCATGCTGTATGTGCAGAATTTCGACCAGGCTTCAGACGCGGCTGCAACCGGCTGGACCTACGGTGGTGGTTCCATGACAATCGCTTCTGACGAATATGGCAAGTTCCTCGAGCTCTCACTCGGCCAGAACAACGGTCGTTCGGGTCAGGTGAACTGGGGCACAGGAATCTATCAGGACGCCGAAGGCAACTCCTATCTGACTGATGGCAAGTACTCAATGTCGTTCGAATTCTCTATCAAGACAATGTCGAACAACCAGTGGAACAGCGAAATCACAGTCTTCACCAACCACGCAGCCAGAACAAACGAAACTTACCGCACACCCTGGACTGCAGGTTACACAGGCCCGTGGGACAACTTCGTGTTCGACCTTTCGCAGTGCAACACCAAAGACACTGACAACACCGACATGCTCGCCACTGTCAACGCACCGCTCGTTCCCACAACAGGAGAAGACGGAACTGTAACATACGCAGTAGCTACAGAACCCTCCTACACTTTCACTACAGGCGCATGGTATAAAGTTGAACTCGAAGTTGACGTAAACGCACGCACTGTAGATTATAATGTAGAAAGCTTCACCGGCGACATCGTGACTACAGGCACTCTCAACGTACCTGAAAAGAACGTAAACGCTGCTGAAGATGAAGAACCCATCTCGATGCTTGCAGAAGGTCTCTTCGTGATGACTGCACGTTATCAGACTACCATGGACTTCGACAACATCCGCGTTTGGGTTGAAACCACCGATGACGTTGCCAATCCCCCGTCCGTAGCTCTCACCGGCCTCGGCAACGACGGCAGCGACGAGCCCAACCTCAACTACCGCGCATACACTATCTCTTTCTACGACTTCGAGACTCTTCACGTGAAGGGCACCGATGGCCAGACTGTAGATGTTGAATACGCTGACTGCGACGGCGCTTACGTTTACGAAACAACAACAAGCGGCACACTCGAGGCTTGGACAACTTCCGGCGTAGCTACTTCCGAAGTTGTTTCTGAAAAAGTAGACTGCGCACCCGTAGTTCTTCCCGCAGCAACCGCAACTATCTCTTCTGTAGCTGCCGGCTTCACCAAGACTTACACACTCAATGTTTCCAACTCTGATGTACCCCTCCAGCCGACTATCTTCATCAACTATGTCTTCACACCGAAGAACGGTGGCACACCCATCGCTGAAAAGGAACTTGCTTCAGGCGCACAGGTGACATTCGAAGAAGAGGGTACTCTCGAACTGACTACCGAGGCATTCGGCTATCAGGCAACAACCGTGAAGATCGAAAACGACCTCGAATTCGCAGTGAAGAGACTCTATGACTTCGCACGCCTCTCCGAGGAAGATGCCAAGGCAGCAGGTTTCACAACATGGCAGGTGCTCAACTCCGCAACAACAAGCGGTTTCAGCAACTGGACAGCCCGCAAGCGTCTCTACTACGTGCTCGAAGGCAGCGGTGTTGAAGATCCCGAAACAGGCGAAATGGTATTCACCAACGTTTATCCCTTCGGCTTCGTTTCAGAAGAAAGCACAACCGAAGTTATGAACTACTCTGAAATCGGCGTTGACAGCAAAGATGCTGCTGTTCACGATCCTGGCATCAACGTAGCCGGCTACGAACTCTTCCCCGGCATCGAGGTATTCTCCGGCCACAACGTGACTTACCTCCAGCACATCGGTATGGTGAACAACTCTACTGAAAACGGCAACAACAAGAACATCGTTGTTAAGGATCTTGACGCAACCGACTTCGTAGTAGTGAACAAGATCAACGACTACGGTTCATCTTCAATCCACCCGACTTGCGCTACAACTGAGGAATACTACGCACAGCTCTGCGGCACACTCAACGACGTATACAGCGTAGCTGAAGTAGGCACTGAGATCACTGAAGGCGAAGGCGACGCAGCTGTAGGCACCGGCAAATACTCCGTTACTTGCCCCATCTACCGTATCGACACTGCCGCTACATGCGTGACAGTATTCGAATGCAAGGGTGGTCAAGGCAGCGTAGAAGGCGTAGATGCTGAAGTAGCAGGCGACAACTACTACTACACAATCGACGGTCTGCGTCTGGCACAGCCGACTCGTCCGGGTCTTTACATCCACAATGGCAAGAAGATCATCGTGAAGTAAGACAACGACAATATTCGATAGATATCAGGCCGAGGGCAAAAGCCCTTGGCCTGAGTTTTTTTTGTTTTTTGGGGGGCTTTTGTTTTTTTGGGGCTTTTTTGGTCGGCTTTTGTTGGGGGCTTGCTATTTACGCCGCACCTTGTGCGGCGCACCGTAACAGATATCACTGACTGGGGGAGGGGGGATACTGCTCTTCTGCCGGGCTTTTTTGGGCTGAGGAGGCTATGGCTGCCTTGCTGAGGCGGGCGTTGGGGCTGGCGTTGGCCAAAAAATGTGTTAAAATTTTGGGGATTTTAATTAATATTGCTAAATTTGCATATTTACTGATATTTATGTGGCAATTCGGATTGCTGTTTGGGTGGCAATTATTTTTGCTGCTTTTGGGGCGGACCGGATTGCTGTTTGGGTGGCAAATATTTTTGCTGCTTTTGGGGCGGATTGGATTGCTGTTCGGGTGGCAATTATTTTTGCTGCTTTTGGGATGATTGATTTAATTTGATATAATCTAACTTCATGAGGATATGAGAAAACTGATTTTCGCTTTTGCCGCAGCTTCCCTTTTCGCGATGCCTGCCGACGCCCAACGGCGTATGGATAAACTCGACCGGGGACTGGTGGCTCAAACAACTCCGTCGGGAGTGTTCTGCACTTGGCGTATCAACGCCGATGAGTGGGACTCGACGCTCTACAACATCTACCGCGACGGGACTAAACTGAACGATGCGCCGCTGAGCGTGTCGAACTTCACCGACCCCGCCGGCTCCGCCGATGCTTCCTACACTGTGAAGGCTGTGGTGGACGGGCGCGAACTCGAAGCGTGCGTTCCGGTGAAGCCCTGGGAAAAGAACTACACCATCATCACTCCGAAACATGCTCCGGAAATACAGGCCGCACTTACGCCCAACGATGCGACAGTGGCCGACGTGGACGGCGACGGAAAGCTTGAGATCATAATGAAATATGACAACCAGAGCCCCGACTTCCACGATGGCGACAACGGCATCTTTACTGTTGTGGAATGCCTGAAGATGGACGGGGCGGTGCTGTGGTGGATCAACTTCGGACCCAACATGGGCGACTTCCAGAACAATGAAATCAACATCGCCGCCTACGACTGGGATGGCGACGGACGTGCGGAGATGATATTCCGCGCAGCCGACGGCACCGTGATACATCAGGCCGACGGCACTACCTACACCGTGGGAGACGCCTCGATCAACTACCGCGGCGCTTCCCGGCCCGACGGACAATGGTTCATGCACTGGGGCAAGGAATACCTCATCTATGCCGACGGCCTCACCGGCAAACCATACGATGACATTGAATACCCCCTGAAACGAGTGGAGGACGCCAACAATCCCAAAGGATTGCTTTCGGGAAGCGCCTACGACAATCTCGTGAACAGCGAATGGGGCGACGGCTACGGGCACCGCAGCTCGAAGTATTTCTTCGCGGCCCCCTACCTCGACGGTCGCAACCCGAGCATCTTCCTGGCAAGAGGTATCTACACGAAGCATAAGATGATCACCTACGACGTGGATCCGGCCACACATAAACTCGTGGAACGCTGGCGCTGGAACGACCTCGGCGGCGACTGGTATGGCCAGGGCTACCACAACATGGGAATAGCCGACGTGGACATGGATGGCCGCGACGAGATAGTGTACGGCTCGATGGTGATCGACGACAACGGCTACGGCCTCTCCACCACGGGCCTGGGACACGGCGACTCGCAGCATTGCGGCGACTTCGACCCCTACACCCACGGGCTCGAGATTTTCGCCTGCAATGAAGACCGCCCCAACAAAAACTTCCGCGACGCCACGACGAGCAAGATCTACTACCGCACCACGGGGGGCAACGACGACGGCCGCGCCAACTGCGGCAACTTCATAGATGAGTATCCCGGCTCGGAAGGAATCTCGTCGCGCGACGACAACCTTATAGGAGGCGCGTCGCACAAGGCGATCGTGGGCGACAGCAAGGGGACAGTGACAATCACGCAGAATTTCCGCGTGTTCTGGGACGGCGACCTCTGCGACGAGTCGTTTGACTACAACAGCGGCAAAAACACGCAAGGCGCCATCTTCAAGCCTCGCCAGGGCCGGATAGCGCTGCTCGAAGGAAGCAAGACCAACAACGACACCAAGGGCACACCCTGCCTTCAGGGCGACATCTTAGGCGACTGGCGCGAGGAATACATAATGCGCGACGCCGACAACAACATACGCATCTACACGACCGACATACCGACCGAACACCGCATCTATTCGCTCTGGTACGACCATCAGTACCGCAACGCGATGGTGTGGCAGATGTGCGGCTACAACCAGACGCCGCACGTAAGCTTCGCCCTGAGCGAATATGAGGGCATCACAGTGCCGCCGCGCCCGCTGAGCATGACGGGACAGACAGAAATAGCCGACGGCGGCGCCATAGACGCGTCGCTCAACGGAAGCAATGTGGTGCTCTGCACCACAGGCGACATGTCGGCCTCCGCAGCCGAGGGCGCGTCGCCGGCCGTGCTGACCGTAAACGCCCCCTCATGGGTGCAGGGCCACAACGACAACAACAACATCACATCGCAGACCTTCACCCACACCATCATGTCGGGAAGTTTCGCCGGGGAGATGAAACTGGTGAAGCAAGGCGACGGAAAGCTCGCGATGCCGGCCGGCAAGCACACCTATTCGGGCAAGACAGAAGTGTGGGGCGGCACCCTCGCGATAGACGGCGAACTGAGCGAAAGCCCCGTATGGCTCAACCGCTTCGCGACGCTCGAGTCCAATTCCCTTTCCCTTCCCAAAGGACTCGACATGGAGTATGGCTCCACTCTCCGACCGGGCACTGACACACAGGCCGGATCAATCTCGACCGGAGAACTCACCCTCGGATTCGGCGCCATAATCGCCCTTGACGCTTTCGCCGACGGCAGCATCGACCGGGTGAATGCCGAAAAACTCATAGTCGAAACCAAGGATTGGGAAAACGGACCGGAATATCTGCAGCCCATCATCAGCATCACCGCCCACACGGCCGATGCCGACACTCAGCTGCCAGAAGGACGCTACCTCATCGGCGAGATAGGGGAAATAGAAGGAAACATTTCCGACATAGTTCTGCTCGGCATCGACGGCATGAAAAAAGACCTTCTGCTCGAAGATGGCAAGCTCTATCTCGACCTCAAGGCTTACGTGCCGGGCGACAAGACATGGAACGGCGCCGACAACGGCCTCTGGAACCTCGACCACAGCGCAAGCTTCAGCAACGCCGAGAATGAAAGCGACGTATTCGTGCCGGGCGACAACGTGCTCTTCGACGACACGGCCGCCAATACCGACGTGGTGATAGAGGGCAGGCTGCAACCGGCCTCAGTAACTTTCCGCAACGAGACAAAGGATTATACCCTATCGGGCGACGGACAGATAGTGGGCGACGCCAGCCTCATCAAGGAGGGTGCGGGCTCGCTCACCATCAACAACATCAACAGCTACACCGGGGGCACCTACATCAACGGCGGCAAACTGACAGCGGGAGTGCTTGCCAATGAAATCGGCACCGACCTTGGCGCTCTCTCCTCGACAGACACCCGCATCTATATCGGCAACGACGCCACCCTGGCCGTGAACGCCAACGTGACGATGGGCCAGCGCATCATGCTCTCGTCGAAAGCCAACATCGAAGTGCCGTCGGGCCTTACGCTCACCCTCAGCAAGGGAGTGCAGGCATCGGGAGTGGCGCAGGTGCTGACCAAGACCGGAGCGGGCGGCCTGACGCTCGGCACCGGCAACAGCGGCATCAGCCGCCTGGAGATAGCGGGCGGCCGCGTGGACGGAGTGGAATCGGACAACACCCACTCCTACCCCAACTTCATAGAATTCATCAACGGCTCGCTCTACGACCCGGAAAACGTGTACAGCTACAGCACCAACAATGCCCGCATCATAGTGGCTGAAGGCAACTCGGGCAGCTGGTATCTCGACTCGCGCTGCAACTACAAGGGTAAACTCACGGGCGCCGGAAAACTGACAGTGTATGCAGCCGGCGTGCGCAACTACCTGCAGGGCGACTGGTCGGAATTTGAGGGAGAGCTCGTGGCAGCGCAACTGAAACGCGGCAGCTACGACCCCGACTTCACATGGGACAACTCGTATGGCTTGCCCAAGGCTACGCTCAACATCAGCAACGGCACCACTTTCAACGCACAGGACAAGAAGATGTCGGCAGCCAACCTGAAGGGCACCGGAACCTACCACGGCACTTCCACCCTCACGATCGGCAACGACGAATCGACCATCAACTACACCGGCTCCTTCTCGGGCAACCCGAAAGTGGTGAAAACAGGTGAATGCGACCTCTACCTCACAAAACTGATGTCGGGGATAGCAAACCTCACCGCCAACAAGGGCACAGTATCACTCACCGCGTCGAAGACTCCCTACAACACCAAGTTCCTCGACAAGGCCCTCATCATAGAAGGCACAGCGAAACTGCGCGGCCGCGGCACCGTGGCCGACATCACGGTAAGCGGCCAGGGAGTGATCGAACCGGGCGTCTATTCCGATTCGAACCCTCACCGTTATGGTCCTATCTTCTCGACCGGCAATGTCAGCATAGCCGACGGCGCCACACTCAGCCTCTATCTGCGCGTAGCGGGCAAGGGCAACGACTGCTCTTATCTGGACGTGGCGGGCACGCTGACAATCAACGGCACAGTGGCTGTGGAGATGAATACGGATTATGAGCCGGCCATCGGCGACCAGTTCCAGCTCTGGAAAGCGGGAAGCTTCAGCGGCACTCCCGAGATAGTGCTGCCCGAACTTCCCGAAGGCCTCGCATGGGACGATTCGGGCCTGAAAGATGCAAGCGGCGTGCTGAAAGTGACCGACGCCACTTCGGTGGCCGCAATCGACGGCGACATAGTGGCCGAATGCCGCATCTACAACATGGGCGGCGTTCTGCTCCGGTCGTTCAAAGCTCCGGTGAGCGAAGCCGTGGCTCTCGTGAAGACTCTCGACAAGGGTGTCTACATCCTGCGCTACAATGGTAAAGCCATCAAAATACAGAACTGACATCAAAAGATAAAAAAGCTGAGACCGGGGGCCGCGAAGCCTCCGGTTTCTTCGTTTCATGGCTTTCCACGACACCATAATCTGCGTTCTGCACACGAAAAAATCGAGAATCGGGGCTTCGCGCTCTTGAACATTTCAATTTTTTTTTGTAATTTTGTGCAAACTGCATCCCTATGGCCGACTACGACAACAACAATACCGACAACTTCTACAATATAGAAGACAACGAAACCAACGGACTCACCGGAACCTCGGCCGAGGCTCCGGAGGAGACCGCAGACACCGTTTCCAATCAATCAGAAGAATCAGAAGAATCGCCCATCGACATAGAACTTGAGGCTGAGGCCGACGCCGATATTCCCGAGCCCGCCACTCCGGCCTACTACGTGCCGGGAGCCGGCGCGAAAAGGCATCAGCTGTCGGGAATGTTCCGCAACTGGTATCTGGAATATGCCAGCTACGTGATACTCGAGCGCGCTGTGCCTCACATCGAGGATGGTCTGAAACCCGTGCAACGCCGCATACTGCACACGATGCAGACCCTCGACGACGGCCGCTTCAACAAGGTGGCCAACATAGTGGGCAGCACCATGAGCTACCACCCACATGGCGACGCGTCGATCGGCGACGCGCTTGTGCAGCTCGGCCAGAAGGAACTGCTCATCGACACTCAGGGAAACTGGGGCAACATCCTGACGGGTGACTCGGCGGCCGCACCCCGTTACATCGAGGCGCGCCTCAGCGAATTCGCCCTCGAAACCCTTTTCTCGCCCAAAATCACCGAATGGCAACCGAGCTATGACGGCAGGAAACAGGAACCCGTGACGCTGCCCGTGAAGTTCCCCCTTCTCCTCGCACAAGGAGTGGAGGGCATCGCCGTAGGCCTGAATTCTAAGATACTGCCCCATAACTTCAATGAGATATGTGATGCAGCCATAAAATATCTCAAAGGGGAGGCTTTCAGCCTACTTCCTGATTTCCAGACCGGCGGCCTCATGGACGCTTCGCGCTACAACGATGGAGCACGCGGCGGCCAGATCAAGGTGAGGGCAAAGATCGACAAGATCGACAACAAGACCCTCGCCATACGCGAGATCCCCTTCGGCAAGACCACCGCGAGCCTCATCGACACCATCCTGAAGGCAATGGAGAAGGGAAAGATAAAGGTGCGCAAGGTAGACGACAACACGGCAGCGAGCGCCGAAATACTGGTGCATCTCGCTCCGGGCGCGTCGAGCGACAAGACCATCGACGCGCTGTATGGATTTACCGACTGCGAGGTTTCAATCTCGCCAAACTGCTGCGTGATTTGGGACAAGAAGCCGCGTTTCCTCTCAGTGAGCGACGTGCTCCGCTTCTCGGCCGACCACACCCGGGCCATCCTGCACCGCGAACTTGAAATAAAACTCGACGAGACCCTTGAGAGCCAGCTCTTCGCGAGCCTTGAGAAAATATTCATCGAGGAGCGGATGTATAAGGATTCCGCCATCGAAAAGGCCGCCGACATGGAGGCTGCGATAGCGCGCCTGTCAGAACTTTTCGAGCCGTACAAGCCGTCGTTCTTCAGGGAAATCACCACCGACGACTACCTGCGCCTGTGGGAAATCAAGATGGGCCGCATACTGAAATTCAATTCAGAAAAAGCACATGAGAAAATCGCGTTGCTCGATTCCCGCATAGCCGAGATACGCGACAATCTGGAGCACATAGTGGAATATACCATCAATTGGTTTGCCCATCTTAAGGAGAAATACGGCGCCGCTTTCCCGCGCCGCACGGTGGTGAGGAACTTCGACTCCATCATCGCCACCAAAGTGGCCGAAGCCAACAAACGCCTCTATTTCGACAAGGAAGGGGGATTCATCGGCACAGGGCTGCGCGACGCGGAGTTCAAATTCACCTGCTCCGACATCGACGACGTGCTGGTGGTATACCGCGACGGCACCTACAAAATCACCAAGGTGCAGGAGAAGCTATATGTCGGCAAGAAAGTGATACATGTGGGGCTTTTCAAGAAAAACGACAAGCGCACCATCTACAACGTGATATACCGCAACGGCAAAGCCGGCATCTACTATAAGAAACGATTTTTCATCACCGGCCTCACCCGCGACAAGGAATACAACATGACCAAGGGCGAGCCCGGCAGCCGCATAGAATGGATGACCGTGAACCCCAACGGGGAGGCGGAGACAGTGAAGGTGCTTCTGAAAGACGAACCGGGCCCCGACGGGCGACGCCCGCGCAACCGGGAGGTGATGGTAGACTTCGCAACGCTCGACATCAAAGGCAAGGACTCGCAGGGTAACCTCGTGACGAAATATTCCGTGCAGTCGGTGACGCTCGACAAAAAGGGCACCTCTACCCTGGGCGGCCGCGACGTATGGTTTGACCACGACGTGCTCCGCCTCAACTACGACGGACGCGGCGAGAAACTGGGCACTTTCCTTGGCGAAGACCTCGTGCTGGTGATAACCAAAAACGGAGAGTTCTACACCACCGACTTCTCAGACGAGAACCACTATGACGACAATATTCTCCGCATAGAGAAATTCAACAAGTCGAAGGTGTGGACTCTCGCGCTCTTCGACGCCGAGCAGGGCTATCCCTACCTCAAACGGTTTGCTTTCGAGCCTTCCAAAAATCCGCAGCGCTTTGTAGGCAACGGGCCCGACTCGAGAATGCTGCTTCTCACCGACACCGCCTATCCGCGCATCCTGGTGAAGTTCGGAGGCAACGACTCGGTGCGTCCCGAGCTCGAGATAAATGCCGAGGAATTCATAGCTGTGAAGGGTTTCAAGGCCAAAGGGAAACGAATCACCACATACACGCTCGGAGAAATCGAGGAACTCGAACCGATACGTCAGCCGGAACCTGAACCGGATGGTGAATCTGAAATCACAGAGCAGCCCGACGATCAGGAATCGCCGGACATGACATCGGCCGCCGACTCTACGGACGGGCCGGACAACGGCAGCGAACCGCGGGTGGTGGATGGAAATCTTTTTGATTTCTGAAAAAAACTATTGAAGTTGTTTAAACTTATTTACGAATTATAAAAAAACAACATGAAGTGTGAAAACCAAGACTCTTTTCATTAATCTTCCGCCATCTTTCCGG
>JAUNFY010000125.1 GCA_030524805.1 Bacteroidales bacterium
AATGTGTCCTCCCCAAGCCCAGAAAAGCCCCCGAAATAGCAATCCCGCAAGCCATTCCTCGATAAAATCAGCTGTTTTTATGATACTTTTTTATCCCGTTGTGTTAAAAAGTAGTCAAAGTTGCTAAAAGTTGTGAAATTTTATCTATATTTGTGCCGGAAATAGATAATATAATGCAAATGCCAGTCGCTGACATTGCTTTATTTACCATGACAACTCAATGAATACTCAGATTATCACGGAAATAACCCCTCTTTCAGAGAAGGATTGCTTTTATCTTGTAGATCGCTACAAGTGTTCATTCACGTATCCTATCCATCGGCATGTCGATTTTGAACTCAATTTCGTCATCAATGCCGCAGGGGCAAGGCGTGTGGTCGGCGACTCTGTGGAGACTATCGGTGATTTCGATCTTGTGCTCATAGGCAAGGATGTGGAGCATGGATGGCTCCAGCATGAATGCGTGAGCGACAAGATAAGGGAGATCACCATACAGTTCAAGAGTGATATCTTCGGCGACAACCTGCTCGCCAAGAATCAGCTCGCGCAGCTTCGCAAGATGCTTCAGGAAAGTAGCGGAGGCATCGCTTTCGATGCCGAGAGCATAGCGAAGGTGGCCAACCGCCTGTATGCTCTCGTGATGGAGGAATCCGGATTCAGCGGCGTGCTCGAGCTCATGGGAATATTGCATCAGCTTGCCGACGAAGGACACTACCGTCGCCTCTCGAGCAGCGCTTTTGTCTCAGTGAAGCCGTCGTGCGACAGCCGTCGCGTCCAGAAAGTGCAGGACTACATCAACGAGCATTATAAGGAAGACATCCGTCTCGGCGACCTCGCCGACCTCGCCGGAATGACCCCGACTGCCTTCAGCCGCTTCTTCAAGCTGCGCACAGGGCGCTCTGTCTCCGACTATGTGATAGATGTGCGCCTGGGTCACGCGTCGCAGATGCTTGTGGGCTCCACAGCCTCGGTAGCCGAAATATGCTACGCCTGCGGCTTCAACAACGTCTCCAACTTCAACCGCATCTTCAAGAAGAAAAAGATACACACTCCCAAGATATTCCGCGAGATATACCAGCATCATAAGAAACTGGTGTGAATCCTGAGTTTTCAATATCGAACCTATAATTTGAATGTCGAACCTGTAATTTGATAGTGTTGGATTGGACCGGTGGTTTTGTCTGATTTCGCATTTTTCAGCTCTTTACCTTAAAATCGATATCATGAAGAAGAAAATTGAAATATTGGCCTCTGCGGCTCTTGTCGCTTTAGGTCTGCCTGTAGCGACGCAGGCAAAGATAGATTTGCCCGACATTTTCAGCAGCAACGCCGTGCTCCAGCAGCAAAGCGATGCCCGCCTGTGGGGTTGGGCCACTCCCGGATCCACCGTGTCGCTCGTTCCCTCATGGAGCGGAAAGAAAGTCGAGGTGAAAGCCGACCCAAAGTCGGGCGAATGGACTGCGCAGGTGGCCACTCCGGCTGCTTCCTACACTCCGTATACTCTCACTATCGACGACGGCGATGGACCGGTAACCCTTACCGATATATTGATAGGTGAGGTGTGGTTCTGCTCCGGCCAGTCAAACATGGAGATGCCTCTGCGAGGATTCGGTTTCCAACCCGTGGAGGGTGCCGGTGAGGCTATTGCCTATTCCGGCAGATACCCCGGCATACGCATGGCAAATGTGCCCAAAACGCTTTCCTATACCCCGCAGCAGCGCGTGCCCGGCAAATGGAAGAAATCGCTTCCCGAAAATGCCGGTGAATTCTCTGCCCTCGCATATTTCTTCGCGCGCTCGCTCACCGATCTGCTCGATGTGCCGGTAGGCATCATCAACTGTGCCTACGGTGGCTCGAAGGTGGAAGGATGGATTCCGAAGGAGATTCTCGACACATATCCCGAATGGAATATGGATAAGGAAGAGAAAGACTCCACGCTCGGCGACTATGAAAGGATAGGCGTCATGTACAACGCTATGCTCAAACCTTTGGCCGGCTACACTGTCAAAGGCTTCCTTTGGAATCAGGGGGAATCGAATGTCGGTCGCCACGACACATACCCGGCTCATCAGCGCGACATGGTGGCGCACTGGCGCGAACTTTGGCAGCAGGGCGACTTACCGTTCTATTATGTCGAACTGCCCGGCTGGAACTACGACAATCCGGAGGCCGACAACGCCGCCATCTTCCGCGAATGCCAGCAGAAAGGTGTGCAGCTGATTCCCAACAGCGGAATAGTCAGCACTTCCGACCTTGTATATCCCCGTGAGGTCGACGACATCCATGCCAGCAAGAAAAAGGAGATAGGGGAGCGGCTCGCTTTCATGGCAGGCCACCGCACATACGGCATCGAGGGTCTTCCCGACCAATATCCGGCATTCGGCTCGGTAGAGCTGAAAGGCGACAAGGCTGTCATTCGCCTTGCTTCCCCCTATTCCGGCCTGAATCCATATAAGGATATGCCCGGCTTCGAAGTGGCGGGCGACGATCACGTATATTATCCCGCCACCGCCAACCAGATTCAGGATAATGAATGGAAATTCACCATTGAGGTCAGCAGCGACAAGGTGAAGGATGTAAAAGGAGTGAGATACAACTTCAAGAATTTCGCCGTAGGCACGATTCACGACATGTATGGTCTGCCGCTCGTGCCCTTCCGCACCGACGACTGGACCGATGCCCGAAGCGCCGAATAAAGAATCCTCAACTAATATAAAGATTTGGGAAAAAGTTGCACCTACCCCGACCATATACCCCCAGACATACCCCCTAAACCCCAAA
>JAUNFY010000049.1 GCA_030524805.1 Bacteroidales bacterium
ACGGCGCCCACCTCAAGGCGTTTCGCTACGTAGCCCGGGTGGAATATCTCGCGCACGTGGGTTGTGGCGAGGCCTATCTGGTTGCCGTAGCTGCTGTAGCCCGCGGCCGCGCGTTTCGAGATCACGCGCTGCGGAAGTTTCCCTTTCATGGTCTCGGCCACAGGCTTGTAGATGTCGCCGGCACCGGTCACGCGCATGGCCTGATACACGTAGCTGCGGCCGCTCAGCGGGTCGCGGATGGCGCCGCCGAGGCAGGTGGAGGCGCCGCCGAAGGGCTCGATCTCAGTCGGATGGTTGTGTGTCTCGTTCTTGAACATGAGCAGCCATTTCTCCGTCTTGCCGTCTTCGATATCAACGTCTATCACGATGGAGCAGGCGTTGTTCTCCTCGCTGTCTTCCTGGTCGTCGAGTATTCCCTTCATCTTGAGCCAGCGGGCGCCGATGCAGGCGAGGTCCATCAGGCAGATGCGTTTCTCGTCGCGGCCCAGCTCATGGCGCATCTGGCGGTAGAGCTCGAGCGAGCGGGTGATGTCTTCAGCTGCCATGGAGTCTTCCACCTCTATGTCGGTGAGTTCGGTCATGAAGGTGGTGTGGCGGCAGTGGTCGCTCCAGTATGTGTCGAGGATGCGCAGTTCCGTTTCCTTTGGGTCGCGTCCTTCCTTGGTGAAATATTCCACCACTGTCATGAGGTCGGCCACGTTCATCGCCAGCCCCATGCCCGCGATGAAATCGTGGGCCTTGTCGGCAGTGATGTCGCGGAAGCCCTCGAGGGTCTTCACCGGGTTGGCCACGGCGCGTTCCGGCGGGCAGAGCACGCTCATGTCCTTGCGGCGCGATTCCACGGCGTTGATCGTGTAGTGCGCTATTTTCTCAAGGTCGCTGTCGCTCACTCCGTTGTCGAAGATCATGAGGCGTGCGCTTCTGATCTCAGCCTCCGAAGCGGGGTCGATGAGTTTTACGCAGTCTTCGGCCGACGATGCGCGCTGGTCGAACTGTCCGGGCAGGCATTCCACTGCCAGATATTTCTTGCCGGAAAGGTCGAAGTCTTCTGTCACGGTGTCGGTGGCCGGTTCGCCGAAGACGCGGTATTTTGCTTCCTCCACCAGGGCGGGGTCAGCGTTGAAAACGTCGTAGACGCAGATCAGGCGCAGGTCTTTGATGTCGAGTCCGAGGTTTTCGTTGAGTTCCTTCCTGAGGCTCTCTGCCTCGACCCTGTAGGCCGCGCTTTTCTCTACGAAAATTCTTTTGTTGGCGTTCATGCTATTGTAGTTGTATTTTTTTTCTGATTTTGAAGCTTATGGTGCAGCTTCATTGTCTGATGTTTCGTGTCGGTTGCCGTCAGCGGTGGGGGAGTGCCCTCACGCTGCCGGCGGTCGGGCGTCAGTCGAGGGTGCTGGCGAGCACTTTCTCGGCCTGGCGGCGGCGGAAATCGGCCATCTTGGCCTCGAGCGAGCTGTCGGTCACTGCCATTATCTCTATGGCAACGAGAGCAGCGTTCTTGGCGCCGTCGATGCTCACGGTGGCTACGGGTATTCCGCTCGGCATCTGCACCATCGAAAGCAGTGAGTCGAGCCCGTCGAGAGTGCGAGCCTTGATGGGCACTCCGATCACGGGGAGAGTGGTGAAAGCGGCGCATACGCCGGCAAGGTGGGCTGCGCCTCCTGCAGCCGCGATGATGGCTGCGTAGCCTTCCGCGCGGGCATTGCTCACCCAGGCCTCCAGTTCGTGAGGCGTGCGGTGTGCGCTGAGTACTTTCTTGTCGTATGCCACGCCGAATTCATCAAGTATTTCGGCGCTCCCTTTCATCACGGGCCAGTCGGAGGCTGACCCCATTACGATTCCGATTTTCATTGCTATATGCTGTTTTGTTTGGTGTATCAGTAGAAAAAAGTTAAGACCGCTTTCCGAATGGACGGAACGCGGTCTTTGCTATTGTCTCAATCCGTAACTGCACGATTGCACTTTGCGTCTGCACACGCTTGGGCGAGCACTGTCATGGTGCCTTGAATCGCGTCGATGACGTATCGCTTGTGTCGGTGTCTTGACTTGGTGATCGTGAGCATGTTTCGGGTTTTCGCTTCGGTTATCAAAACTCAGTGCAAAATTAATAAAATTCTTCGAATCTGCCAAATAAAATTTTGCAACCGCAGGCAAAAATCATATCAGCCGGGGAGGTGTGCCAGGTCTGTTGATCACCCTTTCCTGATGGCGGCGCGGCGGATCTTGCCCGAAATTGTCTTGGGAAGCTCGTCTACAAACTCCACGATGCGCGGATACTTGTAGGGTGCCGTCACGCGCTTCACGTGGTCTTGTATTTCCTTGGCCAGTTCCGGGCCTGCCTGATCTTTGTAGCCGGCGGCAAGCACGATGGTGGCTTTCACCACCTGGCCGCGAACCTCGTCGGGAACGCCCGTGATAGCGCATTCCACCACAGCCGGGTGGGTCATCAGTGCCGATTCCACCTCAAACGGGCCGATGCGGTAGCCCGACGATTTGATCACGTCGTCCTTGCGGCCTACAAACCAGTAGTAGCCGTCTTCATCGCGCCAGGCCACGTCGCCTGTGTGGTAGATGCCGTCGTGCATCGCCTCGTGGGTGAGTTGCGGGTCGTGGAGATATTCCTTGAAGAGGCCGAGGGGTTTCACGCCGTCGTGGATCCTGACCACAATCTCGCCGTGCACGCCATCCTCCACCGTGTCGCCGTTGTTGTCCACAAGGTCGATGTCATACATCGGGCCTTTCAGACCCATCGAGCCCGGCTTTGGCTTGCACCAGGGATATGTAGCCACGGTCAGCGTCGTCTCCGTCTGTCCGAATCCTTCCATCAGGCTTATGCCCGTGAGGCGTTTCCATTCCTCGAATACGCTCGGGTTGAGCGCTTCTCCCGCTATGGTGCAGTATTTCAGCGTGGAGAGATTGAATTTAGTCAGGTCTTCGCGTATCAGGAAGCGGAACACTGTCGGGGGTGCGCAGAAGGAGGTGATGCCGTAGTCGTGGATCATGCGCAGCACGTCGACCGGTTCGAATTTGTCGAAGTCGTAGACAAACACGTTCGCTCCTGCTATCCACTGCCCGTAGAGCTTGCCCCACACTGCCTTGCCCCAGCCGGTGTCGGCGAGTGTCAGGTGCAGGCTGTCTTCGTGCAGGTTGTGCCAGTAGCTGCCGGTGATGATGTGGCCAAGCGGATAGGTGAAGTCGTGCGCCACCATCTTCGGCTCGCCCGTGGTGCCCGAGGTGAAGTAGAGCAGCATCACGTCGTCGTTGGTGTTCGCCTTTTCCGGACGCTTGAAGGGTGCCGCTTTCTCGATGCTTAAGTTGAAGTCGTGCCAGCCTTCGGGGAGTTCCGGGCCGGTGCTGACCACTGCCTTTACCGTCGGACATTCCGGCAGAGCGTCAAGTATGTGGCGTGTCACTATCGGGTCGCCCGAGCATACTATCGCCTTTATGTCGGCCATCTTGCAGCGGTATTTGATGTCTTTCGGTGTCAGCAGGTGCGTGGCCGGTATCACCGTGGCTCCAAGTTTATGAAGTGCTATGATCGAGAACCAGAACTGGTAGTGGCGCTTGAGTATCAGCATCACGCTGTCGCCGCGACCGATGCCGAGCGACTGGAAAAAGGATGCCGTTTTGTCTGATTCACGTTTTATGTCGGCGAAGGTGAAGCGGATGCACTCTCCTTTGTCGTTGGTCCAGAGTAGGGCCTCCTTGTCGGGATGTGTCTCGGCCCAGCGGTCTACCACATCATAGCCGAAGTTGAAATTTTGGGGTACGTTGACCTTGAAATTGGTCATGAAGTCCTCGTAAGACTCAAATTCGGTCTTATCTAAGAATTGTTCTAACATGGCGGTCTGTTGTCAGGATTCCTCGCGGCATCCCGTTCTTAAGTTTAATCTTTCTACCTTATGATTATTGCGCAAAATGAATATTGCGCAGTCACGGTATGCGTCCCTTTCGCGACGCAGCCGCTCTCCCTTCAATCTGTGCCTTCCCCCGGGGCGAATGGATTGTCAGTTGATGATGGCTATTATCTTTGCATCCTTGTCGCCGATGGCCCGCAGGGCGTGCGGTATGGTCGAGTCGAACATCACGCTGTCGCCCGGATGCAGCGTAGTCACTTTCTTGCCGATGGTGATTTCTATTTCCCCTTCCAGCACATAGTTGAATTCCTGACCATCATGGTGGTTGGGTGTGTGGACGGTGCCGGCGGTGTGGTCGGGTGCTATCGTCACCAGGAAGGGTGCCATGTTGCGCTGGCGGAATCCCGAAGCGAGGTCGCGGTAGGAGTAAGCCTTCGTGCGCTCCACTTTCACTCCTTTGCCGTTGCGGGTGATGTAGTAGGTCGTCATCTTCGGTTCTTCCCCGAAGAGGAGCGCTGCGAGTTCTATTCCTTTGCGCGATGCGAGCCGCTGAAGGAAACTTACGGGTATGTCGTGGTCGCCGCTTTCGTAGCGGAGCAGTGTCTCGGTGCTCACTCCGCATTCCGCGGCCATCTCGTCGGCGCTCAACTCAAGCGAGTCGCGCAGGCCTTTCAGTCGTTCTGCTATCTGTTTAAGTTCATCCATATATAATTAAGTCTTTTGCCCGTCGATAATTTTATAGTTTATAAAGGTATTATATATATTTAACGGCAAAAGAATGCAAAAGTTTTATAATTGGCGGCGATTTTTTAAACAAATGTGAAATATTTAGAGATTTGAAGCCAAATTTGCACTCATGATTAAAAAGTGTGCATAAAGCATGGAGCCCGAAATCGTATAAAATTAAATATCTTCGATTATAGGAATTCTGCTTAAGTTTGCATATCTTTGCAGCTGTAAAAGTTCGCCACGGCGTCCTCTCACTGCATCTGATATAGATTTATTAGAGAAAAGTAATCCATCCGAAGTAGTGTGAGGGCGCCAGCCCGAACTAAAAGCCAGCCCGAACCTTTAAAGATAAAATAACCATGCCATACAAGAAAGACTTCACCCATCACAATAAACGGAGGAAACGGAATCATGATTACTGTGCTCCATGGAAATATCATTTCACAATAGAAAAAGACCCCTCAGCCCCTGCTTTTTCTCAATTGAGAATAAAGAGCGTCACTCCGGATGGCGTGTCGATAGATCTTTTCGCAATTGGCAAAATAATCGAAAATGCAATTTGGGAGATACCTCTGCATAATCAGAATCTTAAGGTGCTGTGCTATATCATAATGCCGGATCACG
The DNA here is from genome assembly GCA_030524805.1 of Bacteroidales bacterium. GTDB lineage: Bacteria > Bacteroidota > Bacteroidia > Bacteroidales > Muribaculaceae > Lepagella. The sequence continues at coordinate 5,211 of JAUNFY010000049.1, forward strand.
TCCATATTATAATCCAGGTGCTTAAGCAATTGGATAAATCAGTCGGCAATGACATCAGAGGCTTTAAAACCGGTATAGCCAACAAATGGCGTAAATTGGTCAATGATACAACAGCAAAAATCTTTCTTCCGAATTTCAACGACAGAATTATCTTTAGCCATAGGAGTCTGAAAGATGTGATTGCTTACGTGCAGCAGAATCCATATCGCCTTGCAGTCAGAAGGTGTCGTTCGGAATTTTTCCGTAAGGAAAGACATATCTTTATCGAAGGCCGCGAAATGCAAGCTTACGGAAATCTCTTTCACCTTCGAAATCCATTCAAATATGCGCTCATAGTGCATCATAATGATGATGATGCCATTTTTTATAAGAAACTTCAAGACTGCTTGTACTATGCGGCAAACGGTGGCATCGTGGTCTCAGCATTCATCTCGCAGAGAGAAAAGGCTATCCGACGCCAAGTGGAGGAGGCCGGAGGTAAGATAATCCTTGTCAGCGACCGTCCGCTTGAGGATAAATCCAAGCCGGCAAGGCATGATTTCGAACTCTGCTGTGAAGGTAGGCTGCTTGTGGTCTCGCCAATCGATTATCTTTCGTTGCCGAAGAATGAGCATCCACCGCGCTCTCAATGCCTCGATATGAATTCTTTTGCTGAAAAAATCGCTGCAGATTCTCCGCTCAGATGAATTCATTATAGTGAGATCTCATCGTAGTTCGGCTTTGCAGCCTCATACCGCTTCGGATTTTAATCAAAAGCATTTGCTATCAAAGGCGAAAGGTAATCCCTCCGAAGTGGCGAAAGGTAATCTATCCGAAGTAGTGTGAGGGCGCCAGCCCGAACAATATCCTGCATCAAAAAAGCCGCCTCCCGTGTCGGGAAGCGGCTTTTGTATTTATCTGCGTTGGATCAATCGTTCCAGGTGCAGGATTCGAATTCAAACTTGCCTTTCGACACGCATTTGAATACGATTGTGTAGACGTTGTTCACACCACCGGTGCACCATGCAGTGAATGTGATGGTGACTGTGGGCTGGAGGTCGCCTACAGGTGCCATGTTGGGATACAGAGTGGACAGTGCTCCCGGGCCTGTTTCTGTCTCGAAACGTTTCTTCATTATGGTTTCGATCTCTTCCTGGGTCTTGCCGGAATAGTCAGAGTTGCCGCTGATGGCCGCATAAGCGGTGTTGATGTTGACATTGCCCTGATATGATGAGCAACCAGAATAGTATTCGGCCGTGCCGTAGCTGTCTACGAAGTTGGAAGCGTTCGGTACGTTGGCATTCACCCAATCCACAACAGCCTGATAGAACCAGGTGCTGGTGGGCTGGTTGCGGCCTGCGGGAAGGGTAAGCTCGATCGAGGGATCCATATTCCATTGGCCGTTGCGGTATACGAACTGGTTGGTCTCATCCACTACACCGCCGTTGCTGATGGAATTGATCCATGCGTTGCCGTCGAAGGTGTATTCCTCGCAGCGCAGGTTGGTAGCCTTGTTGGAATAATATCTGTAGACTACGAATTTCGAGTCGCCGCTTTCAGCGTAGGGATATTTCTTCGACATGAACATCGGGATGTAGCGTTCTGGCTGGTCATCCTGCAGGTTGCCGTAAGATGATCCCATCTCGATATAGTCTGAAGGTTGAAGCACTACTACGTTTGAAGGAACGCTCCAGGCCGAACCATCGAATTTGTAGACAGCATAGTAATCCGTTGCAGCTACATTCACCACCTTGCGGGGTGCGGACGCGCTTTTGCCGGCAGCTGTGATCTCTGTCACGAGTATGTTGAAGAATTTCGGGGCACCGCTGCTGTTGGATATGCTCGAGAAGTAGCCGGTGAACGTGTATTTGCCACCATCCTCAAGGCCTGGATAGAGGTCGGCCGGGAACTGATAGAGACTGCCGGTGGCAGTTGCCGCTCCTTCGATGTTTACATTGTAATAATTACCCGATATGGAGAGTGTGCCGGTAAACTGAACATATTCGGCTGTGAAGTCTTCAGTGCGCTGAATGGCGTTGTCGATATCAGCACCGGTCATCACTACGGGTGCCGGATATGTCACATCGGTTTTGCCTACTTTGTTGATCACGCTCGAAGCCGGAAGCTGGAAACCCTTGTTGTAGCTTCCCACCTTACCGCTGACCTCAAGCTGCTCGCCGATGGCGTATGCGTTGATGTCGTAATTCTTGCCGATGTAGACGAGGATCGAACCTCCCTTGTCAGTGAGGATGAATCCCTGTTTGCAGATGCCTGTCACGACGCCGCTCACCTTGATGTCGTCGTCTTTCTTGATATCGCCGAGCACGTCGGTCTCCTCAAACTTCTCTTCTGTCCCGAAGTTGGGGTCATAGTCGGCACTGCTGTAGTTGACCACTACATAATCTCCTGCTGTTGCGTTGGGATATTGCTTGCCAAGCATGTTGGGAAGATAGTTGGCCGCTGAATGGGATGGTGAGAATGCGGGAGCGTAATTCTCCTCGCTTCCATACACTTCCATGTAGTCCTCTTCTGAAAGACTCCACTGCTTGGCAGCGTTGAGCCCGATCATTTCCTCCGGAAGATTCTTGGCGATCTTGTAGGTGATGTTGATGGACGAACCTTCTGAAAGAGTGAAATACTTGAAGTCAGGGTCTGTCAGGAAGTTGGGGATATATTCGGCCGGTGTGATCGCCGCATTGAAGTAATGCAGCGAACCCAGTGCCTTCAGGTCGTCGTAGACATCAGCGGCTTTGGCTTTATCCACGTTGGCGGAGTTGGCGGCCAGATTCTCGTAATCTGCGTCAGTGAAAGTGTAGTCGAGGGTCTGCACGTTGGAGAAGTCGGCGCCACCTTCGAATCCGTCGAGGTATTTGTCGTTCCAACTGTTTTCGCCACAGGACGCTATGCCCAAAGCTACAGCACTGAGAATAATTGAATTCTTTATGATTGTTTTCATTGCGTGCAATATTAGAAATTAACTTTTAGTCTCAGCGAGAATGTGCGTCCGAATGAATAGATGGCGTAGGTGACGTTGTCCCATGCGCCGTCTACATTGTAAGGAGTCTGCGCATCCTTCACGTAGAAGTTGTCGAAGATGTTGTAGACATTGCCGTAGAGAGTTGCGTTGAGGCCTCCGATCTTGAAACTGTAGCTTGCCGAGAGATCGAGTTCGTTGCCGAAAGGTATTTCCCACGGATCGGCGAGTGTCACTTCGCTGTTGACGCCGAAGGCGGAGTCGCCGCTGAGATAGAAGTCAGAGTAGTTACGTGCGCTGAAGGTCCAGTCGGCTCCTATGCGGAAGCCCTTGAAAGGTTTGAATTCAACGCCAAGTCCGCCGGTGGTCTGGGCAGATCCGCACACCTTGTGGTTTTTCTGATTCAGGATTGCCCATGCGTGGTCGGCAGCCTTGATGCCCGAGGCGAGTTTGCCGTTGTAGGTGTCGGCAAGAGGCATACCCTGCTCGTTGTAGAAATAACCCTTCGGGTTGTTGCTCCATTTCCAGTCGCCGATTGAGAGCATACCCTGGAGTTCAAACCAGCTGGTGGGTTTGTAGGCGAAATCAACTTCCACGCCAATGTGCTGTGCCGATACGTTCTCAAGGTTGAGGGTATAGTATGTTCCTGCATCCTCACCCGACTTTATCTGACCTTTGGCCTGGGTGTCGCGGTCGCAACGGTCCATCCATTTTGTGAAATATCCGTTGACGGTGGCCGAGAATTTGGGTGAATGGAATCCGTAGCCGATCTCTACCGATCCGATCTTTTCGTTTTTCGGATTGGGGTTGATGGCGTTGCTGGTCTCCGGGCTGAGGAATACGCCGCGCGACAGGAACGGTGCCTTTGAGATGAAACCGCCGTTGGCGAAGATGTTGTTATGGCTGTCGATGTTCCAGTTGATACCGCCCTTGGCTGTTCCGCCGAGGAATGATTTCCAAGGTGTCGTGCCATGCGCCTCGTCGTAGTAGAACATATCTTTCTTTCGATAGCTGGTCACATTGAGAGATCCTGCTGCGAAGGTAGTGATGGCGCCGTCGAGAAGTTTGTATTCTGCCTGTCCGTAGATGCCTTCCTGATGTGTGAAACCATCATAGTTGCGATATACTATGTCGCCTACTCCGAGTTTCTCATACTGCCACATCGGATTGGCGGCTGCAGCGTTGTTGGCCGGATTCACGTTCTTGCGGTCTGAGTCGTCGATGAAATATTTGCCCGAGAAGAGGTCGATGATCTCATTCCTGTGGTGGCCTACATAGTATCTTACGTCGACACCGCCGGTAAGGTACAGTTCGTTGGGAATCACTTCATTCTTATAGGTAGAGACAAGGCCGTACCATTCATGGCTGTTGATGCTTCTTGAAAGAGCCATCAGAGAGCCGCTTTCGGAAGCTGCGTTCAGATCCTGGATCGCTCCGAAATCGAAAGTTCCGTCAGGACGTCTGAATTTTGTGGTGATAAAGCCGTTGTCGGCTCCGCGCCAGTTGTTGCGGTCGGTCGATGTGCGACCCTGTCCGCTGTAGCCGCCACCTGAAGCAAGCGATACGTATAATGCGGAGGAGAGCGACGAGCGTTCGTTGATCTGCCAGATGTGGTTGAGAGAGATGATGGGTTTATGATACTGGTTGCGGTAGGCTGTACGCTGACGACCCTCGTTGTCAAAACCATAACCGGGGTTGTAGCTGTACATGCTCCGGCCGTTCATGTATTCCTTCGCATTCTGCCATTCCTGGATGTTGAGCACGCCATACACGTTGTTACGCTGGTTGTGCCACTGGGGTGCGCCGAATGCTGTGAGCGACAGCTGATGGTTGTCGGCAAGTTTTTTCGATATATTCACGAAGTAGTTCCATGCCTCGAATTCTGTGCCCTGAATGTAGCCATTTCCCCATTTGCGGCTTCCGAGCACGCTGATGGCCCAACCGTTCTTCATGAGTCCTGTCGATACATTGAAGCCTACATCATTAAGGCCGTCGTTGCCGGTGCCATACCAGATAGAGCCGCCTCTCTTAGCGTCAAGACCCTTTGTGGTGATGTTGATCGTGCCGCCGATAGAAGGCGAGGAAATGATCGATGCTCCAAGTCCGCGCTGCGACTGCAGGCTGGTGGTGACGCCTCCGAGACCGGCGAAATTCGACCAGTAGATACCGCCCCATTCCATATCGTTCATGGGGATACCATTCACGAGTACTGCAACGTTGGGGGCTTTGAAGCCTCGCATGTTGATTTTTGCATCTCCGTAGCCGCCGCCGTCAGGGGTTGCCCATACGCCGGGGGTCATTTTCAGAACCTCAGGAAACTCCTTGTTGCCGAGTTTGGCCTCAATCTGGCCCGCTGTAAGTTCTGACATTGCGATCGGGGTCTCGCGTGTACGTGCCTTCGACGAAGTGACCACTACGTCCTGCAGCATGGTGTTTTCCGGATCAAGCACGATTGTGCCTACGTTGGGCTGGGCTTTCACCGTCTTATCCTTGTAGCCGACATAGGAAATCTTGATTTCCTTGGCGTTGTCGGGTACGGAGAACTTGAAATTACCATCAACATCGGCGGCGGTCGCTGCCGACGTTCCCGGTACGCTCACCGTGGCTCCGATCAGGGGCTCTCCCTGTGAGTCATAAACGGATCCGCTGCATGTGTAGTTGGCCCATAGTGCCGTACACATCATCATCAGTGCGGATAAGAGAAACAGTCTCTTCATAATGTTTAATTGTTGGTTGATAAATATGGATTGTTGTTGTTTCTGCTATTGTTGTCGTGTCTTTATCTTTCTCCGGATGCCGTCAGTGGGTTTCCGTCAGTTGAGTGGTGTGGTTTTTCTTCGACTTGATCTTCACCTTATACATGTCGAAGCCTTTGCCGAACACCCCGTTCACAGCTCCTTGCGTGATGAATGCGTCGTCGTCGATGCCCTTCACCAGGCGCATGATGCCCGGAGCCTCTATCTTGCGGCACCACACCATCAGGATCTTGATAGGCTTTTTGCTGTACCATCCCTCGCCGTCGAGCACCGTCACGCCGCGCTTCGCCTCATTGTTCACCGCGTCGGCTATGGTCTGCCATTGATGGCTGAAGATGATGAACTGCACCGCCTGCCGGTTGCCCGTGACGATCATGTCGGCGCAGTATGACGCCACGAATGTCACCACGTAGCCGTACACTATCAGCGGAATCCGGTATTCAAGGCGCTGAGCGAAGGTGCCCTCGAATGGCAGGAAGATGCTGCTGCTCACGATGAGCATGTCGGTGATCACCATGGCGCGACCGATGCTCACGTTGCTCAGTTTCGTCACCATCGTAGCCACGATGTCGGTGCCTCCTGTCGAACCGTTGTGTATCAGCACTGTGCCTATGCCAAGTCCGGAGAGGATTGCTCCCAGTATCGCGCTCAGCGACATGTCGGGAATGATGGGATGGCCCAGGCTCATGAAAAACGATTCCCCTATGCCGATCGCGATCGAGATTACGGATGCGCCGAATATCGTGCGGATCACAAACGTCTTGCCCACTATCTTGAACGACATGCCGAGCAGAATGAGATTGAGCACATATTGCGACACTGCTACCGGAATAGTCTCGTTGGAGGCGAAATATATGAGCGTGCCGACGCCTGAGAGGCCGCCCATGACAATTTTATGCGGGAGAATGAACGCGCAGAAGCCGAAGGCATACATGAATATGCCTAAAATTATCATAACATAGTCAAACACAAGGCTTTTACGCGATGCGCTGAATCCCAGGATTGTTTTCATACCGCAAAATTACAAAAATTTACTCAATATATCTTAATTTTTTTTAATTCTGCGTCCGTTTTTTATGTTAAAATCGCATAGTTTATGAGAAAATTTTCATATTCTCCCCAAAAATAAAGCCCGGCCCGGGGTGCCGGGCTGGACTTCTGGTATGCAACCGCCGGTTGAACGGCTCAACTGTGCTTATTTCATTACCTTCTCGGTGCTGACGCTACCGTTTTCAAAGTAGGTGCGTTTCAACACCACTCCTGAATTGTCGGCTCCGTTTGTCTTTCTGCCGAAGAGGTCGATATATTCGGTCTTTACAACATTGCCTGATGCCACGGCTGCCACGCCAACGGGGTCGCCCGTGTTGGTGACGGTCACTATCTCACTCTCGGCGCGGGTGTCGCCATCCTTGTAGACTGCTCTCACTCCGAGTGTCTCCACGTCCTGGCGCTTGAGCGCGATGCCGTGATAGTCGCCCGAGGCGTAGATGTCGGCGCCTACGTTCAGGTCGTAGGGAATGTCGGTCAGCTCGGTATATCCGGCTTCGGCGAGGTCGGGATATTCCTCCGAGGTGAAGGTGCAGAGTTCGCCGTTGACGTAGACGTTGTAGTATATATTGTCCGAGCGCAGGATCTGGCCTTCTGCATTGGTGGAGTAGACGTTGAATTCGAAGGAATAGGAGTATTCGGGATCGATGTAGTCGATTTCGCTCACGAAGATCACTTCCGGGTCGAGCGGAGTGTGATTGCTGATCTCTCCCTGCGAGTAGATGTGGTCTACTGCGTAATACTCGATGGGGTAGGCGGCCGTGTTGCCGCAGTTGAAGATGATGTAGGAATATTCCATTCCTTCCGGAATAACGGGGCGGAATACGTTCTCCTCCGCGTTGTAGTTCAATACCATCGGGTCTGCAATGATGTCTAACGAGATCATGTTCTCTTCCCTATACTCATCGTAGTAGGAATATCCTTCGCCTATCATCATGAAGATATATTGGCTGTTGTATTTTCCGAGGAACTGGTCGGAGGGGATGGTCAGTATGTTGGCTTCCTTGTCGAAGGTGGCGGTGATGACAGCGTCGGGAAGGTCTGTGAGGCCGGTGATGTAGGTCACTCCGTCGGCTTCTCCGATGCCGATCGGGCGCAGTATGGTGTGGTCCCAGCCGTTGAGCTCGTCGGCAAGTATATAGGAGTAGTCGAATTCCACTCCCTCAGGCACTTTGTTGGCCTCGGCCTCGAAAGGCAGGAGTGAAAGAGCCATCTCTCCATAGCCCTGCCAGACGTCTTCGTATGTCACGCCCAGCATGTAATCACCGTCCATCACATAAGCGCCGCTCTCATCCTTCACGAAAGTGATGCTCCGGGTGTCTTGCGCGGGAATGAATGTGCTGATGTAGTCGTCGGGGTCGTAGGGCGATTCCACTTCTGCATATTCGAGTACGTCTACATAGAAATCGTAGCCCTCGTCGTCGATTACCGAAGTGTAGATAGGCTGCGGAAACTCGAAGGTGATGCCGTCGTCGGTTGCCTTTCCCTTTATATATGTGTCCCAGTCGAGCATGCTGACGGGATTTTTGAGATATACATCGCCTTCGTCGGTCCATACGGCCTCGTAAGCCAGACCGTAGGCCTCATCCTGTGTCACCTGGTCGTAGTAGATGTAGAATGTGAAGGAGTTGCCGAGCATGGTGACAAGTTTGCCATCGGGAGCCTCGGTGATGACGTCAGCCCCTGCTCTTGAAGGCATGCCCTTCTGAATCAGATTGATCGCGGGCGATTCAATCCGGCCCATTTTCTTGGCTTTGGCCGTGGGGACGCCGGGCTTGATGTTGGCTACGTCATGTCGTGAAACGTTTAGTGCCGAAGCAGCCGGCACCGACATGATAATGGCAAGCAACGGGAGTAGAATTTTTTTCATAACCGTTCGTTTAATAGTGAATATTGCGAAGTTGTCTGGAATATTCCGGCGAAATCTTATTGAAATAAGTTTAAACAACTTCGTTTCAAAACTCTCACCCGCAAAGGTAAGCCTTTTTTATACCATTTTACTTAAACTGGTTTAAGATTTTTTGTAAAATGCACTCTTTTGTTGCATTTTTGTGTGCCGACGTCGCTATTTAGGTAGCTCGCATAAATTAACGGTTAAGATTTTCTTGCCGAAAAATACTTCTTCTTGAGCATGCTGAAGTATTCAGAAGTGATTCCCAGATACGTTGCTATGATCTTCTGGGGCACTTTCTCAAGTATCACGGGCCTGTATTTGAACATCGCCTCGAAGCGCTGTTGTGCCGTGCCGTTGTTGACGGTGCTTTCTTTCAGTTCATGGCTGTAGAGCTCGCCGTAGGCATTATGTAGCATGAAGATGGCGAAACTGTGGTCGGCAGCCACCGTTGCCCAGAAGTCCTGTTCTGAAATACGGAGTATGACCGACTGGCAGCAGGTCTCTATCTGATAGTATGAAGGTCCGTGCGCCACGAAACTGTGCTTCGACTCGAATATGGTGCCCGGAAGCCCGAACCCGAAGGTGCGTTCCTTGTCGCCGTCATAGTCCCATACGCGTACAATTCCGTCGAAAAGCATGAAGACGTCGGGGCAGGTCTTGTCCATCTCTATCACCACATGCTTCGGTCCGACCTTCATCCATGCAGCCTTGCCAAGCAGAGCGTCAAGGCCCGGGCCGTCGGGCAGAAAGCCAACTTCCTCCTTGAGAAGACTTCTCATCTTCTCTATGTCGTTGTTGTCGGGTGTGTGGTAGTGTGCCATGTCTGCAGTCTGTCTTTTTTAACTGAAGGTTAATGAAACCGGAAGATTAATGAAAGGAGTCTTTGTTTTCAAACCAGTCGGTGTAGGCTCGGTTCACCCTTCTGATACCGCCCGGAGTGGGGTAGTTGCCCGAGAAATACCAGTCGCCGGGATGCCCCGGGCAAGCCTTGTGGAGCCCTTCTATGCTTTGATATATCACTTCGATATCCATGCCATCCGGTCTCACCATCTCCGCTATCTTTGCCGAGATTTCTTCGTCGGTGAAATGCGCGTATATATTCTTCACATGGTTGGTGAGCGGTTCTCCCTCTTTCTTGGCGAGTTCACGTTTGCAGGCCGAGTAGACCGACGCCAGCACATACTCCATGCCCCGCTGCTTCAGCAGTTCCACCGCCGCTTTGAAGGCGATGAACTCGTCCATGCGGCTCATGTCGATGCCGTAGTAGTCGGGATATCTCACCTGGGGCGACGACGACACCACCACAATTTTCTTCGGATTGAGGCGTGCGAGCATGCTCAGGATCGATTGCTTCAGGGTGGTGCCCCTGACGATGGAGTCGTCGATCACCACAAGAGTGTCCTTCCCCTCCCGCAGGCAGCCGTAGGATATGTCGTAGACGTGGGCGGCGAGGTCATTCCTGACATCACCTTCCGCTATGAACGTGCGGAGCTTTATATCTTTTATGGCGGCCTTCTCTATCCTCACTTCGGCCTCCATTATCTTGCGTATCGACTCGCGGTTGAGCTTGCCGTCGCCCTGCAGCGTCATGATTCTCTCCGTCTTGTATTCGTTGAGGTAATCTTCCAGCCCCTCCACCATTCCGTAGAAAGCCACTTCCGCCGTGTTGGGGATGTAGGAGAAGACGGTATCCGACATGTTGCCCTCTATCGATTCGATGATTTTGGGTACGAGCAGGCGTCCCAGTTCCTTGCGTTCGCGGTAGATGTCGCTGTCGCTGCCGCGCGAGAAATATATCCTCTCGAAGCTGCATCTCGAATTGGATGTCTGAGGGATTATCTGTTCCACACTCGGAGTGCCGTCGGGAGTGATCATCAGGGCCTCGCCGGGCTGCAGCTCTTTTATTTCGTGCCGGCCCACACCAAACACTGTCTGGATCTGCGGCCGTTCTGATGTGGCCACAATTATCTCGTCGTCTATATAGTAATAAGCCGGGCGTATGCCGTTTGGATCGCGGAAGACGAACACGTTGCCTGAGCCGGTGGCGCCGCATATCACGTAGCCGCCGTCCCATTCCGGGGCTGCCGCCTTCAGCACGTTGCGGATGTCGAGTTCCTTCTCAATCTGCTCGCTGAGCTTGTGGTCGTAGTAGGAATGGTTGAGCTCGTCGCGGTATTTCCGGTAGATGCGGTGGTTTTCCTTGTCGAGCGCATATCCGAGCATCTCGAGAAGTATGATGGTGTCGCTGTGGAGGCGGGGGTGCTGCCCGCGGCTCACTACCGACTCGAATAACCGGTCTACATTGGTCATGTTGAAGTTGCCACACATCAGCAGGTTGCGGCTCCGCCAGTTGTTGCGCCGCAGGAAAGGATGCACGTATGCCATCCCGCTTTTCCCCGTGGTGGAATATCGCAGGTGTCCCATGCTTATCTCGCCTATCATCGGAGCCATCCCGGCAGCTTCCTCATCGGTCATGTTTTCCAGGCCGGCCTCGGAAAGCTCCGCCCCGATGGCGTTGAATATTTCCTGTATGGCATTGGGGCCGAGCGCGCGTTGCCGCCAGACATACTCGGTGCCGGGCGTGGCCGTCAGGTTCACCACGCCCACCCCGGCCCCTTCCTGGCCGCGGTTGTGCTGCTTCTCCATCAGAAGATACAGTTTGTTGAGGGCGTAGGCGTATGTGCCGTATTTCTCTTTATAGAAACCCAAGGGTTTGCGCAGCCTGATCATCGCAATGCCGCATTCATGTTTCAGTGGCTCCAAATCTTTTTTACCTTTTATATGTGAAGAATGGTGATGGCAGGAGTGCGTTCAAACTCCTGCCACCTGTGTGGTCTTATCACTTGAATTTGTGGTCGCAGTAGCGGCAGCGCAGCGAGCCGTCCGAGGCGCGGTAGGCGCGTCGCGGCGAGTTCTCGTTGCGTGTGATGCACTTCTTGTTCTCGCATCTCAGGTGGCCGGGCACCTCCACCTCTTCCATCTCCGGCATCGTGTGGGCGGCGTCGGCGCTCCAGTCGAGAAGGCTCGATATGAGGGCCATACGTACGAATTTGCCGTTCTCAACCTGGCGGAAGTATGCGGCCCGGGGGTCGCTATCCACTTCCTCCAGTATCTCGTTGACGCGGGGCAGCGGGTGGAGCACAGCCATCTTTTCCTTGGCGAGCGCCATCTTGGCGTTGTCGAGCACAAACGAGTCTTTCACTGCCTCATATTCATCCTCATCGAGGAAACGCTCTTTCTGCACCCTTGTCATGTAGAGCACGTCGAGTTCGGGCATAGCCTCCTCAAGGCTGTCCACCTCCTTGTATTCAAGGCCGAGGCGGTCGCATACGTCCTGCTTTATGTAGTCGGGCAGGCGAAGCTGCGGGGGCGCGATGAGCACGATGCGGATGTTTTTGTGGCGTGAGAGGGCCTTGATGAGGCTGTGGACGGTGCGTCCGAAACGCAGGTCGCCGCAGAAGCCGATGGTGAGGTTGTCGAGCTTGCCCAATTCCCTCGTGATTGTCAGAAGGTCGGTCAGCGTCTGCGTGGGGTGGGCGTGGCTGCCGTCGCCGGCGTTGATGATGGGCACGCGGCTCACTTCGGTGGCTGCAAGCTGCGCTCCCTCTATGTGGTGGCGCATCGCGATGATGTCGGCGAAGTTCTCCACCACTCTCACCGTGTCGCGCACTGTCTCTCCCTTGCTCACCGAGCTGCTCGCGGCGTCGGCGAAGCCGAGCACGTTGCCGCCAAGCTCCATCATCGCTGCCGTGAAGCTCAGACGCGTGCGCGTCGATGGTTCGTAGAAAAGGGTGGCAAGTTTCTTGCCCTTGCATTTCTCTGCATATTTCCCGCGGTTGTCGATGATGTCGAGCGCGAGGTTGATTATCGACATGGTCTCCTCCACTGAGAGATCTGTCGGGTCGATGAGGTGTTTCATGTCTTTATGCGTTTTGCCAAGATGAGTCGCTGGGGTTGTCGCGGAATTTCAGGATGCGGTTTTTCCATACCGGCTCGATATATCCTTCTTCTGCAGCCACTTCCACGAGAGTGTCGAGATTCGACAGCGAGTGGTTGGTGACATTTGCCGCTGCAAGCCGGTCGGTGGCTTTCTGCATGCCGTAGGTGAAGATGGAGACGATGCCGAGCACTTCCGCTCCTTCCTCGCGCAACGCTTCCACCACCTCGATGCAGCTGCCGCCCGTGGAGATGAGGTCTTCCACCACCACCACTTTCGTGCCCGGTTCGCATTTGCCTTCGATGCGGTTGCCGCGTCCGTGGTCTTTGGCTCCCCCTCTCACGTAGCCCATCGGCTTGTTGAGCAGCCATGCCGTGATGGCGGCGTGGGCGATGCCGGCGGTCGAGGTGCCCATCAGGGTCTCGGCTTCGGGATAATATTCGCTGATCAGCTTGGCAAGACCTTCCTCTATATCCTTGCGCACTTCAGGGTAGGAGAGTGTCAGACGGTTGTCGCAATACATGGGGCTCTTGATGCCCGATGCCCAGGTGAAGAGGTTTTCAGGACGCAGGAACACTGCCCCTACGCTCAGCAGATCTTTAGCTATCTTTCTTTCCATCGTGTGATATATGTTATTATTTTTTAGTGTCAGTTATGTCTTATCGCATGTTCAGCCGAGGAATTCCTTGCAGCATCTCTCGTAGGCCGCCAGCGGGTCGTCGGCTTTGGTCACGGGGCGTCCCACCACGATATAGTCCGAACCTATCTCGCGCGCTTTGGCCGGCGTCATCACCCTCACCTGGTCGTCGGCTGCCGAGTCGGCGAAGCGGATGCCGGGAGTGACTGTGATGAATCCCTCTCCGCATGCTTCCTTCACTATCGATGCCTCTCTCGGGCTGCACACCACTCCGTCGAGGCCCGATGCCTTCGCTGTCTTGGCATAGCTTGCCACCACGCTGTCCACTTCGCCGGGAATGAGGATGTCTTCGTTCATCAGTTCCTTGCTCGTGGAGGTGAGCATCGTCACGGCGATAAGGATGGGGCGGGTGCCGTCCGGACGCGTGAGACCTTCTATGGCGGCTTCCATCATCTTGTGCCCTCCGAAGGCGTGGAGGTTGGTCATGTCTACGTCGAGATGCGAGAGCACCGACATGGCGCTCTTCACCGTGTTGGGTATGTCGCAGAGCTTGAGGTCGAGGAAAATCTTGTGGCCTCTTTTCTTTATCTCGCGTATGATTTCAGGACCGGCGGCATAAAACAGTTCCATGCCGATTTTCACGTAAGGCTTGGTGTCGCCGAAGCGGTCGAGAAATTCCAGTGTGGCTTCCATCGACGGGAAGTCGCATGCTATGATTACATCTTTTGCCATGATATACCGATTATTTCGTTGATATTATTGATTTTAAGTTTCTTTAGAAGTTCCGGAAGCTCTTTCGATATCCTTTCGCCGGCCATCGGGTCGATGAGGTTGACCGAGCCGATCTGCACTGCCGTGGCTCCCGCCATCATCATCTCAAGCACTTCCTCCGCGTTAGAGACGCCGCCGCAGCCGATCACAGGGATTGATACGGCCTGCGACACCTGATAGACCATGCGCACGGCCACGGGGAAGACCGCCGGGCCTGAGAAGCCGCCCATGCGGTTGGCTATCACCGGGCTGCCGGTGTTGATGTTGATGCGCATGCCAAGCAGCGTGTTGATGAGCGTCAGGCCGTCGGCACCGGCCGCTTCGCATGCCTTCGCTATCGACACTATGTCGGTCACGTTGGGTGAGAGCTTGATGAATACCGGCTTGCCAACCACGGCTTTCACCGCGCGGGTCACGGCTGCCGCCTGCTTGGGAGATGTGCCGAACGCCATGCCGCCGTTGTGCACGTTGGGGCAGCTCACGTTCACCTCTATGATGTCTACGTCGGCGCACGCGTCGGCCTTGCGGCACGCCTCTACATATTCGTCGATTGAGAAACCGCTGACGTTGGCGATGATGCAGCCGGAATAGATCTTCCTAAGTTCCGGCACCTCATGGCTGTAGACTTCGTCGGCGCCCGGGTTCTGCAGGCCTACGCTGTTGATCATGCCGTCTGGCGTCTCGGCTATTCTCGGTGTGGGGTTGCCGAGCCTCGGATGCAGTGTGGTGCCTTTCACCGAGATGCCACCCAGCACGTTGAGGTCGTATTTGTCCGCAAATTCCTGACCGAAGCCGAATGTGCCGCTGGCGGGAATCACGGGGTTGGTAAGTTTTTTGCCGCAAAGTTCCACTGCCACCGTGGGTTCGCCGTCGAGCGTGCGGCCCGGTGCGAGTGTCGGGGCAGGGGCCTTGTTGCCGGCGAAGTCGGTCATGAGCGTGGCGTCGAAGACAGGGCCGTCTTTGCATACTCTCTTCGGGCCCCACGGCGTCTCGATGGTGCAGCCCATGCAGGCGCCGAAGCCGCATCCCATCCGTTCTTCCATGCTCACCTCGCCCCGGGTGCAGTCGAGCGCTTTGCCGAGCGCTTTCAGCATCGGAAGCGGTCCGCAGGCATACCAGAAGTCCCAGCCCTGCATGTCGGGACGGCTGATTGCGTCGGTCACGAAACCGGTCACTTCGCCTTTCCCGTCGAGGGTAGCAACCTTCACTGTGGCTCCAAGTTCACGGAACTTGTCGGCGTAAAACACTTCCTCGGCGGTGTTGAAGCCTAATGCCACCACCACCTCCTTGCCCTCGGCCATCAGTTTGCGGGCGAGGAGATAGAGCGGAGGCACTCCCACTCCGCCGCCGGCCAGCAAGGCGCGTTGCCGGGTGCGTGTGGTGTCGAATCCGTTGCCGAGGGCTGTCAGCAGGTCCAGCTCCATGCCCGGAGCCATCTTGGCCATCGCGTCGGTGCCTTTGCCCACGGTCTTGAATACGAGCGTGAGCCGGTTGCCCTCTATGTCGCATACTGAAATCGGTCGGCGCAGATAGAGGCCCGGAATGGAAATCTCCACAAACTGTCCCGGACGTGTGAACCCGGAGCAATCGCCCCGGAGCGTCATCTCGAATACGCTCTGCGTCAGTCTGGTTATGCCTGTTATCTCAAATTTCATAAATCTAAAATTTCAACATTAAATATTCCCATTCCCCATCCAACATTAAATATTCAACGTTCAACATTAAATACCCAAT
>JAUNFY010000050.1 GCA_030524805.1 Bacteroidales bacterium
TGAGATATTCAATTCCTGTGTTTAATAAAGTGTTGGTGTAGATGTATATTTTTTTTATTATTGTTAAAGCTTGTTCGGTATATGTGAAATTAGTATTTGGGAAAGTTTTGTCCCAGGGTATTTCATACGCAATCCGAGTCATTGAAGAGGCTTTAATGATTGTTTCGTCAGTGTCCAATATTGTTATTTTTTCAATAGAATCGTTTTGAATATTTGCACTTTCAAAAAAGAATGATATTTCTAAGTTCAAGTTTTTTAATTGTTCTGATATACTTTCTTGTCTCAGAGATTTCCTGTTTATATAGGGAACATATACAGTGATGGTATATATTATCCAACCACTTATAATGCTATAAGATAATGTTTTTGCAGTCTCGGGCCAGTTGCCATAGTACATGCAATTTATGGTAAGGATGTCATAATCGTATGCCAATATTCCCCATAATGATAAGCTTATGGAAATAATAAAAAGAAAGTAAGTTAGACAATTTTTATTTTGTACTTTATTTTTTATATTCATATTTTAGTCAGGATGAGTAGAATAGGTACAAATAAACCAAATATGCTATGCTTTATTCTGACACTGGACGAACTGAATATCCCTCGAAACGGTGGCTTATGGAGCAGTGGGAGAAGTCTTTGTTGTAGAAGAATGTTAGGCCGTTGGCGCTGTCTGTTCCGCCGTTGGTTGAAGAACTCCAAAAACAACCATCTCCTCTATCAAAACCAAGCGATTTATATCTGCGGTAGCTTGCAGCCGGGAGAAAGATAGAATTATTGTTTGGGCCTGTAACTTTATAGCCTTCTGTCCTATTTTTTTTGATCCATTCCCATTTACATTTGTTCAAAAGTTCTTCAAATTCTTCTTTGGTCGGCATTCGCCATGAAGATCCCCACTTGACAGATGCCACATCGTAGATTTGTTAAGTTGCCCTTTGTTGTTGATGATGCCTTCGGCTCGGAGGTTTGCACTATTCTTTCCGAATGTTAGACTATTATCTGGTGTGTATGAGGACTTGGTATCTATCTCACCCCAGGCATAGTATTTGCCGTATTCTTCGGGCGTGGAGGCCCCAATATTACAGGTGGCCCATTTCAGACCGCTCGGAAGACCTAAATCTACCCATTCATGATTATTGATGTAGCCGGAAGTAGGTTTTTTCTCCGGCTCAGGTTGAACTGAAGTTGATGGCTTAGTATTTTGTATTTGAATAGGAGTTAGTCTTTTTGATTCAGGTGATGATTTCTTACGATTTGGATTCTTTTGTCCGGTTGTCTTTACTGTTTTTTGAGTCTTCTTTGTCGGTCTTGACACCACTCCTTGTGCGAAACCTAAATTGACTGTTATCAAAAGTATCGATAATATTGCGATTAGTTTTTTCATATTAGTTATATAATTGCTGGTTACATTCTTAGAATGGTGCCATCACTTATGATTCTTAATTTTCAATTACAAAGCCATCACCTGTCCATTCTTGTCATACCAGACACCGGTGTCAGGTTGTCCATTTGAGTCAAATGAACCCCTGAAGTATTCTCCGGTGGATTTAATGGTGTAGGTACCCTCGTGGTACTTGTTGTTTCGGTACTCTCCCTGGAAACTGTCGCCATTGGATAGGGTATAGGTGGCCTCTCCATGCATCTTGCCGTTGGAAAACTCTCCCTCGTAAATGCTTCCCTTGTATTGGCCATCCACAATCTCGGCCCTACCGTGTCCATCGGGAATCTTCTTGTTGGTTTTCTGATCGGTGATTACAGTGCCGTTATAAGAAGCAGTGCCCAACGGTGAATTCCAGAACATATCAGCGACAGACTCCTTCTCCGGCACAGCTTCCGCAACCTCTTCGATCTCAGCGGATGCAGCAACGTTGTCGTTGGGGGCCGATTTGTTGCTGTTTTGACCAATCAACAGAAGTAGCCCGACCGCTATAAATAACAAAGCTGCTATAATACCGATAGTCATCTTGGTGTCTGATTTTTTGTGCGGCTCGGAGCTCGGCTGCGGCTTCGGTTTAGGTGCAGACTTCGGTTCTGGTTTAGGCTCCGGTTTGGGAACGCGTATCTTCGTTGCTTCATGAGTGCCAACGTCGCCGATTTCCCTGATAAAGGTTTCCACTGAGTCGTGGCGCTGTTTTCTTCCCGGCGACATCGCTTTTGAGATAGGATTGACAAGACGCTGCGGTATGGAGGCGGGAAATGTCAGATCCTCGTCGATCAGTTTTGTAGCCTGCGGTGGCGTAGCACCCGACAAGATATTGTAGAGAGTGGCAGCCAGCGAATAAAGGTCGGTCTGCGGCGAGAATTCCTTCACGCCGCCGTCGGTGTATTGCTCCATCGGGGCGTAGCCATGGCTGATGCCCGTCGGGGTGGTGGAGGTCTGGTTACCCTCCGAGTCGTATTGCTTCGAAAGCCCGAAGTCGATGAGGATGGGATTGTCGTCGCTCGCCCTCACCATGATGTTGGCCGGCTTCACGTCAAGATGGTTGATCTTGCGCGCATGTATGTATTCCAGTGCTTTCGCAACTTTTTCGATATAATATAGGGCGCGCCACTCAGACAATGGTCCACTTTGCCTCACCATGTCGGATAGCGACATACCCTCGATGTAGTCCATCACATAGTAGGCGGTGTTGTTCTCCTCGAAGGCGGCATGAATCTTGATGATGCCTGGATGGTCGAGCCGTGCGATGTTGCGGGCCTCCTTTAGAAACTTCGCTTTCAGACGCACCACGAAGTCAAGTGCATTCTGTGTCCCGACCGACACGTGACTTGTCGTTGCGTCGCGGTCGCAATAGTCTTTCGGAAAAAACTCCTTTATGGCTACAAGTCGGTCGAGGTTCATGTCGGTGGCGAGGTAGGTTATGCCAAACCCGCCTTGTCCGAGCACCTTCTCGATGCGGTAGGTGGAGTGATGCAGCATCGCACCCTTATTCAGTCCAATATTGTCAGCGCTCATTGTTGTTTGTTTTTCTCAGTAAATTTGCATTTGCAATGCGGGCATTGCATCTTATATTGACGTTTCATCAACCTGAAGCTTATCTCTCCGAAGTACTTTCCGCATTGGGGATTAGGACAGATATAATGATCTTGAAAGCGTTCCTTGATGGTTTTCTGTTTGTCGTAAGTGTTGTCGTTTTTCAATCCGACGAAACTATATATGTTGCCGATTACTCCGACACCGGTAAGTGCATAACCCACGGGCCCGAGAAAGAAGATGCATGGCATGGCGCACATGGTGAAGATGCCGCAGCCGGTGCGTATTAGGTTGATCCGACGTTGCTCGTCGTAAAGGTGTTTCAGCGATTCCTGATATTCCTCCCATACGTGTTCCAGATGAGATATGTCGAATTCCTGCCTATTGTCGTTTCCTGTGCCGGCGAGTCTTCGCGCGGCCTCTCCGATAAGAGATAGATTCAGGCCGAATCTGTCTGCGCCGAGTTCGATGGTGTCGGCCGCCGATATATGCTTCGATTCGATCTGGCGCCCGTTTACGTATGTCACGTTCTGCGGTTTCAGGTTTGTAAGTGTCATAAGGCCGTTGCCATCTATGTCGATCCGCGCATGCGCTATCCCTTCGAGTGGCCTGCAACGGCTTACGCAGCCAGGCACACTGCCCGGAGCACCGATGGCGGCACTTCCGCCTCCCGCCAGGACCACGAGCAGACATCCACGTGCCGGATCCTTACCTATTAGTATGCTTTTTCCTTTGAGTCTTTCCATTGATAGGGTGAGGTGCATGGATTCCTGATTATTTAGCTACGTACATGCCACGGAGATTTTTCAGCGCATCTTTCGATATGCTGAGGTTGTATTCGAAATTCTCGCCGTCGCTGAGTGTCAGCCGCTGGCGGATGATTGCTATGTGATATACAAACGAAAGGTTGATGATATGGCGTTTGCCTATTCTTGCAAAAATTCCGGCCTTATCTTTCAGATTTTCGGCGAGGATGGTCTGCATTTGGGCGAGGTTCATGCCTACGGTGGCGCGCAGCTTGTTGTTGAGCATGATGTTGGTGTAGTTTCCATCCGATTCGAAATATACGATCTTCGAGATGTCTACCCTGAAAAATTCATCTCTTGAGTTGAGATAGAGATATTGCGGATTGTTCATCGAGGCCGGGCGTAGCATTGTAGTCGGAAGATTCCTCGGTCCTGACCATTCTTATATACAAAAAGCGTAGGAATCTGTATCAGTCACCGTCCTACAACCAGAGGCTTCTCGCATTGCCTAATCGTAGTCGGACGGCAACGCAGAAGCCCACGCTAATATATGCAACGACAGCAAACGGCCATATTCCTCGCGGAATAGATGCCGGATGCCTGATATGTGCATAACCACGGGCATCTACCGTTGCTCAATCCTTGACTACGATTTGAAATTTTGCGAGAATTTCTGGTTGTCAAGAATCAGCGCGGATAAACGCTTTTTTCATATTTGTATTTCGCAAAGACTTTGTGAGTTTTTGCGAAGACTTTAATATGCATCCCACCTCTCTAATCCCCGGACCGGGGCTTCTGCGAGGCGGTCTGCATCTGCAAATTTACAACATATTTTCCAAAATCAAAAACTTTTTAACAAAAAAATCGAAAAATGGCTTCCTACGCTTCTACCTACACTTAAGTGGTGAGGGATTGGCGGAGGAAGGCCACTATGTCTTGCTTTTCGGGGACTCCGAGTTTCTTTCTTATCGAGGATTTGCGCACGTAGATGGTGGCGGTGGTCTGCGTGGTGATTACGCTCATTTCCTTAGTGGAGAAATCAGCCATCATGAGCACTATTATCTGTTGCTCCTTCAGCGTGAGGAGATCGCCATATCTGGCCAGAAGCCTGGAGTGGAATCCGGCATACAGGTTGTTGATGAGTTCAAAGAGATTGTCCCAGTCTACGAGTTCTCCGCCTGTGTCTTTTTCGATTGAGGATATCTTGCGCAGCATCTCGCGGTTCTGCTCGGTAGGAGTCTCGGCTACCATCTTGATGATGCCGAGCTGCTTTATCATCGCGCGTCGCAGAGCCGCCGGCGTTTTGTCGTCGGTCTGTTTTGCGGCAGATGCTTGCTTCAGCTCATCCACCATCTTTTGCAGGGCCTCGGCGCGTTCCTCGTTTTCGAGTTCACGCCGGCGCCGCTGCCTTATCGCCATGCCGGCGGCGGCAAGAAGCAGCAGACAAGTGAGTGAGATGACAAGGATAGCCATGGTCTTATGATCGCTTTCCGCTTTCAGTGCCATTGCGCGGTTCTGCTGCTCAAGGGCACCGCGTTCCGATTCCCACTGCGAAGCCTTAATCCGGTTGTATCGTTCGTGCTGGCGGTTGTTGATGGCGTTGACGTGCGATAGTTTCATCTTGCCGGTCTGCTTGAAGTCGATCATAGTGTGCATTAGGTTGCTGTAGCTGCGGTAGTAGGTATCGTCGATCTCTCTTAATCGGGCTGCGAAACTGTCGGCAATAGCCAGTTCACTCGAAGCCTTGCGTATATCGCCGCGGTTGAGTGCGTTCATGGCATATTGCATGTGGAGGTAATCGGCAGCTCCGTTGTCGGGCGATGACTTTGCGAATATCATGTCGATGGTGGCGTCGCTTTCCGCGCTGCGTCCCATCTCGCCAAGAATCTGCGCACGTTCTGTCTCAAAATAGAACTGTTTCTCACCCCAGCGGTTTGCTCTTGCATAGTCGATCAGCCGGTCGATGATAGTCAAGGCAGAGTCAGGTTCTTCCGCATATTCGTATGCGCTTACGAGCATATATTGGGCTTCCATCTTCCGCAGGGTGTCGATTTCCATCGCTACCAGTTTTTTTGCCAAAGGAATCAGTTGCTTGCCCTGATATTCAGATGCGCCGAGCAATACTCGGATTCTTAACGTCTGAGTCAGCAAAGAATCGGGAATATCTGCAACTGCGGCAAGAGAGTCGAGCATGCTGATTGCGCCGCTGGTGTCGCCAACCCAGAACTTATACCATGCGAGAGCCGTGCCGCTCTGAATCTCCCTTGTGATATCCTTACCTTTATAGTAGTTATGTGCCCGGGAAATAAGGGAGTCGGAAATCATGGAGCGGTTCTGGCGCATGTGGCCCCATGCCTTCAGATAGATGTATTTCGCGCGTGTGGAGTCTGCCGTGAGGTCAGCGGGCTCTATCGCGTCTAATATCGACATCGCGCTGTCGAGGTTATTTTCCATCAATGCTTCCGCGTCGTCTATAGCCTTGATGTTGCGTGAGGAAGACCGCGAGCAAGAAGAAGCGGCAATGGCAGCGATTGCCAATATAATGAATAGGATGTTTCTCATCAGTTTATATCAAAAAGAGGCTTGATTTTTCCGACGCATCGGAATTCAGCCGAAATACTTAATTTATGTATGCAAAAGTACGAATTTTTTCTCATCCTACAAAGCCGATTCCCCGTTTCCGATAAAAAGATTCAGCTCAAACTCCTGAATAATTCGGATTCTCCTGCAGGCTACGGATCGGAAAAGTGTGTTTTTTGAGGTTGAAATTATCGGAAAAGTGTGTTTTTTAAGGCTGAAATCATCGGAAAAGTGTATTTAGAGCCTTAGCCTTTATTCTTACTTGGGGTAATCCGGGGCAGTTGCTGTGAATATGTTTTACAACATAAGGGGGATTTGCGTGTTATTGCAGGTTTATTTATAACTTTGCATCTCTTGCTTCAATCTAAGTTTAGACCATTTCATAACTCAACTCCTGATGATGAATCGCAATATCCTTAAAGCAGCGTTTGCCTTGACGCTCGCCTGCGGCGCGGGGCCGGCCGGCGCGCAGCTGGTGATCAACGAACTGATGCAGTCGAACATCGACTGCATAATGGACGACCTCAACGAATTTCCCGATTCCTGGGTGGAACTCTACAATGCCGGTTCCGCCTACGAATCGCTGTCAGACTATAAATTAGGCGACAAGGAGAAAGCCTCGAAAGCATACGCGCTGCCTTCCCGCCAGATCGCGCCCGGACAGCATGTCCTCATATATTGCGACAAGGAGGGGAGCGGCATGCACGCTTCTTTCCGTCTTGAGTCGGGCATGGATGGCGCAGTATATCTTTTCAAAAATGATGAAGTGGTCGATAAAGTCACCGGCATGAAGAAGCAACCTGCGCCAAACATCGCCTACGGTCGCAAAACTGACGCAGCTGACGAATGGGGCTACCAGAAAGTGCCCACTCCGGGCGCTCCGAATTGTGGCAGCCTCTGCGCCGACATGCTCGGCTCTCCCGTATTCAGCACCCACGGCATGCTGCTCGGCAACAATTTCAGCCTCCGGCTCAGTCTGCCCGAAGATGCGCCGCAGGGCACGGTGATACGTTACACTCTCGATGGCCGCGAGCCCGACGCTTCAAGCCCTGTCTATGATGGCGAAATAAGGATTTTCTCCACCACTGTGGTCAGGGCCAAGCTTTTCTGCGACGGTTATCTTTCTCCGCGTTCCACTACACATTCCTATATAGGGCATGGCCGCGAGGTCACTCTTCCGGTGGTTTCGGTTGTGACCGACAGCGATTATTTCTACGACAGCAAGTTGGGCATCTATGTGGAGGGAAACCACACTTCAGGCACTCCGAATTATGAATTCGACTGGCGCCGCCCCATAAACATAGAGTATTTCGAAGGAAAGAACAGCCCGGCCCTCATCAATCAGCTTTGCGAAACCCGCGTGAAGGGTGGCGCCACCCGCAGCGCCGGAATGAAGTCGCTCGCCGTGTATGCCAACAAACGATTCGGCGAGAAACGCTTCTATCATGAATTCTTCCCCGACCAGACGCCGGGCATCGATGAGTTCAAATCGTTTGAGATGCGCAATGCAGGCAACGATTTCGACTACATGTACATGCGCGATGCAGTGATACAGCAGTCGATGGGACTTCACGCCGATCTCGACTGGCAACCCTCGCGCCCCGTGATTCTCTATATCAATGGCGAGTATAAGGGCATCATGAATATCCGCCCGCGCAGCAACGAAGACCACATATATTCTTTCTACGACGGACTGGAAGACATAGACATGTTTGAGAACTGGAACGAACTGAAGGAGGGAAGCTGGGACAACTACAATGCCTTCCGTCAGTTTTATTCGGCTTCCGGGCATACTTTCGATGAGTATTCAGGGCTGATGGATGTAGGTGAATTCTGCAATCTGATGGTCATGAACACATTTTTCGACAACAAGGATTTTCCCGGCAACAATATAGTGATGTGGCGTCCGATTGCCGACGGCGCCCGTTGGCGCTGGGTGGCCAAAGACACCGATTTCGGCATGGGGCTCTATGGCGAACGTGCCGATTATCCCACCCTGAACTGGATAACAACATGGGGCTACGACAACCATCGCAACGAATGGGCCAATTATCCCGATGCCACCCTGCTTTTCCGCCGCCTGCTCGACGTGGCGGAATTCAAGGATATGTTTATCGACCGCGCCGCAGTGTATCTCGGCGATTTCCTGTCGGCCGACAGCATCATCTCGCTTGTCGACAAGCGCTACGATGAACTGAAGTTTGAGTATAAATATCATCGCAACCGGTTCAATCCATGGTGGCCTGACTATGCCCAGGAAATAGAGAACGCCCGCAAATGGACGCGTTCGCGCGTGCCCTTCTTCTATCGTCATCTTGCTGATTTCTTCAAGCTGGCGTCGCCCGTGATGCTTTTAATGGAAGGTTCCGGCTGTCCGGATGCCGGCTACTCCATCAATGAGGTGCCACTCTCGGGCAATGTATTCGACGGCAAGTATTTCCCCGGTAGAACGCTGACGGTAGGTGCGTCGGCTACGGGCAACTCGCGCGTTGTGGCGTGGGATGTCACGGTGGTGAATGGTGCTGATGTGCAGACTTCGCGCTATAATTCCGATGTGTTTCAGTTCGCAATGCCGCAAGCTTCGAAAGTGGTGATAGTTCCTGTCGGCGCTACCGATCCCGGTGCTGTAGATGCCACTCTTGCCGACGACGATTTCGCTGAGGAGTATTACGACCTCTCAGGCAGGCCGCTGGGGCAGATTGATTCGTCGGCCCTCGCTCCCGGCATCTATATAGCGCGTCGTGGGAATGTGGCAAGAAAAATTGTAGTGAAATGATGCGATCCAAGTTTCGCAGGCTCAACTTGAAGGTTATGAGGTTATGAGATGGGGGCTTGATATCAGGATTGTCAACGTGGAATATGAGATGCGAATTATAAGATAATGAAAAAGCCCGGCTGATGGCCGGGCTTTTTTCTATATGTACGGGTCTTTTTCAACATGTAATGCTGGAGGTGTCATTTCTGCATCTTGCGCAGGAAACATTCGAGGGTGTTGACCATGAGGCATGCGCGTGTCATGGGTCCAAGGCCGCCGGGCACCGGAGTGATCACCGACGCTATATCCTTCACATTCTCGAAGTCCACGTCGCCGCAGAGTTTTCCAGTCTCGGGATTGCGGTTGACGCCCACGTCCATCACAGCCGCGCCGGGTTTCACCATGTCGGCGGTGACGAATTTCGGTTTTCCTATGGCCACCACAAGGATATCGGCCTGACGGGTCACTTCAGCCAGATTCTTGGTGCGGCTGTGGGCCATCGTTACGGTGGCGTTGTGGTCGAGAAGCAGTTTGGAAGCGGGAAGCCCGACAATGTTGCTGCGGCCGATTACCACTGCTTTCTTGCCCTCGATCTCCACTCCGGCTTCCTCAAGCATCATGATGATGCCCTGCGGGGTGCAGGGGAGCAGGCATGGGAGTTTTTGCCAGAGTGCGGCCACATTCAGGGGATGGAAGCCGTCGACGTCTTTTTCTTTTGATATCGCTTCTATCACTTTGGCCTCGCTGATGTGGCGGGGGAGGGGAAGCTGCACCAGCAGTCCGTCTACGCTGTCGTCGGCATTCAGTTCCGCGATTTTGGCGAGCAGTTCCTCTTCGCTTACGGTGTCGGGATATTTCAGGGTAGTGTTCTTGAAGCCTACTTCGCCGCAGTCGCGGGCCTTACCCGTCACATACGACACGCTGCCGGGATCTTCACCGACAAGTATCACCACAAGGTGAGGCACACGTCCATATTTTTCAGGACATTCAGCTACTCTCTCGGCCACTCTCTGCTTCACTTTCTTGGCGAGTGCCGTTCCGCTTACAATGTTGCTCATTAATTAAGTCAAATATGTTGTTTGTTGTTTCGTCGCTGCAAAAATAATCAATATCTTCATCATTTCAAAATCCGTCTGCGAAAAAATGTATTTTTGGCTGCCTTGACATGGAATCCCGGCGTGAAATCGGAAATCGCCGACAAAAAAGCCTCCGGCGCCCGTTTCATTCAAGGGCGCCGGAGGCTTTGGAAAAATTCGGGCTTCCGCCCTCACACATCTTTAAAAAAGCCTTTTTGGGAGATGCTTGGGGAATTCGGGGTGCTTTGGGGCGCCGCTCGGAGATCGGCGCTGTACCGTGTCGGAGGAATCCCTTATCGCCATAATTTGCTTCGGGATTGCTGACTGCAACCTTTCTGCGAAAATGTAATGATATGTAAGATAACAAGATATAGATAAAATAATTAACAAAATTTAACATTTCGGGGGGGGGTAAATTGGGAAATTTGTATTAAATTTGTGCTTTCCGTTGTAGTAGTGTGAATTGCGAGTGGTGCTATGCTGGAAAAATCACTAACAATATAATTCAATTTTTTATGAAACTTAGCAAACCCGCATTTGTCATAGCCGGCATTTTATTTGCCGTGCTGTCATCAGCATCAGCGTTCGCAGCCGGTCTGCCGGGCGTGGAAGTAGAATTACTTCGTAACAAAATACATCATGCCGGCGTCGCTGTAATGATGGATTTTGTGATTACCAACAATTCCAATAAGGCAGTGACGATTCATCTGGATGCCAATCCGTTTGAGAATCATAGAAATGTGATAGCCGATGGCGACACATATTCTCTGGACGGTGCGGGAAAGTATAACGGCATTGTGGTTCCTCCCGGGGAAAGCGTAAAGAAAACGCTTTATGTAGATAATTTCCCTTACAATATCAAGCAATTTGACTCGATAAAACTTATGGGAAGATCATCGGTGACGTCAAAGAATAATCCATACGGTGAATTCTTCTATGTATTCAAAGATGTTGAGATACCGTCTTTCCCAAATTCAAACAAGAATAAATGCTTCTTCCTTGATACAGAGTTTGAAATGTCTGTCGACAAGATTGCAGCTAATGGAAATGATCTTGAAGTGTTGGTTTCATTGACAAACAATGGTAAGCGTAATAAGCGGATATCATGTACGCAGAAAGGAAAAGCAACTGATAACGACGGCAATGAATACGAGGTTAAGGATTCGCAGCAATATATGTATACAGATATTGCTTCAGGAGAAAGTGAGAATGTAAAAGTCATCGTGATGGATGGGGCAAAGCGAGATTTCAAGAAGATTCGTCTTATGTATAATGTAGATGAGGTAGGCGGCGACAAACTCAGTTATCCGGTGCTGCTTCAACTTGATGGATTATCGAGCATGTAAAAATTCAAGTTTCGCAGGCTCAACTTGAAGGTTATGAGGTTAGTTTATGTGCAGTACCTTTCCGAATCTTTAATGATTAATTCAAGTTTCAATACAATGTCTGAGATGCGAAAGGACAGTCAATAAAATTAATTTAAAATAAACAACTTATGAAAAGAATTATGCTGAGCGTTGCCATAGGAATAGTATCGCTTACAATGGCAGCAACCGATTATATTTATCTGGCAAAGGATAATGTGAATCTTCGTGAAGCGGCTTCTACTTCAGCTCCGGTGGTAGAAAAGGGAAAGAAAGGAACAGTCTTTGTGGTGGAGGAGAAGCAAGCAGGTTGGTATAAGGGTAAGAATGCCCAATATGGCGACACTCCTGTGTGGATTTCCACATCTGTCGCTGAAAAGGGGTATGTTGGTAATGTGGAAATGCCGGCATGGAACATTGTCGGAATTCCTGATGCCAATATTCCTTATGTGAATACGGAAATGAATGCCGGAGGTGAGGTACACACTACCTGGAGTTTCACTTCGCCTAATCCCGACTTCTGGAAAGATGAAAAACCCGGAAGTGAGGTCGCAGCCTTGTCAAGTATAACTTTAATCAATAAGAATGGAAGTGTCCGGACGTATGAGACGAAC
This sequence comes from Bacteroidales bacterium, assembly GCA_030524805.1. Taxonomy (GTDB): domain Bacteria; phylum Bacteroidota; class Bacteroidia; order Bacteroidales; family Muribaculaceae; genus Lepagella. The sequence continues at coordinate 12,110 of JAUNFY010000050.1, forward strand.
TATAAAGGTCTGGCATATCCATATTATCTGATTCTCACAGAAGAATCAAATGATGGAGGCGACAGCTACACCAAGCTTGAGTCGCCAATCTATGTATATCCAAGCATAGGCAGTGAGAGCGGGATATATATAGATGGAGTCTTGTTTAATGACGACGTGCTAAACGACGACGAATGGTAATCTAATTCAAGTTTCGCAGGCTCAACTTGAAGGTTATAAGGTTATGGGTTATGAGGTTAGTTTATTAGCAGCGCCTCTCCGGATCTTTATTTGAGTTTAGGAAACGACTTCTTTGTAACGCTATAGAAACTAATCTAAATTATGAAACATATTTTAACCGGTAAATTCAGATGGTCGCTGAGGATATGGGTATGCTTGACACTGCTCCTTTCGCAGTCGATGGCAATGGCTCAGGGATTTGGCGGCTTTGTAGTAATCCATTCAGATTCCCCCGGATCGCTCCGTCTTTCACGAGAGTCGCTGACAGCTCCATATCTTAAAGTCACGGGCAATATAGACGCGCGCGACATGCAACTGCTGAAGACAGTGACCATGAATGTCACCAACATGCTCGATTTGTCAGACGCGGTGATATCGGAATATGTCGGCACAGATGGCACTAAGGCTCCCGGTCTGCAGGGCGATTGGATAGTGGGCGGAGGTGATGACCCGGTCACTTATCCAGCCGATTTCTTTCCGGTCAATGCCTTTCTCGAAACGCGAAACAATTCTCTATATAAGTTTCATAGCGGCAGCTATACCCTAATGCGTCTTATTCTTCCCCGTTCGCTGAAGGGGTTCATGGTAGATGCCCTTGCGGGGTGTCCTGTGCTTACGGATGTGGAAGTGCCAGCAGGCGCGCCTTATATGCGCGGTGAAAATGACCTGGTACTGTCGGCCGACGGTAGTCGGCTTCTGCAGATTCCCCCGGCGCGTTATTGTGAAGTGGCAGTTCCAGCCTCTGTAACTGAAGTGGCAGCCGGTGTTTTCAGTGCTGTCAGTCCGGCTTCGGTCATTTTCAGTTCCGACAGCAAGCCCTCTTTCGGAGAGAACAATAATATAACGGCAGCATATATTGTTGCCCGGCATCCGGAGGAGTATGCCGAGGTTTTTCCGGATGTTGCCGACTGTGTGTCCATCCTTAAACAGGTTGAGGTGGAATGTCCCGCACCATCGCAACTTCTTGCCACAATCGGAAACTCTGGCTATTCACGAGGCGATGTAAGATCAGTGAAAGTATCGGGCTCGATCAATTTCGATGATCTGAGTCAGCTTCTTGAGTTGCCCAACCTGCATTCAGCAGATCTTTCCGGTGCGGTATGTTCAGTTTCCGACGGCTCACTCTATATATCAAACCCTGCGTTGACTTCACTGAAGTTGCCTGCTGTCGATGGCTACATGTCTGTTGAAATTCCCGAATCCTCACGCCTGTTTGGCGATCTTGTGATTCCGGAGGGTGTATGGATGTTTTCCAGTTCATCAAAACGGTTGTCGGGAGTAGTTTTTCCTTCCACTCTCCAATATGTCGGTGATAATCTTTTCCGTGAGGGTTCGGTGATCAAAAATCTTGATTTCTCGAAATGCCAGATGCTTCAGGAGATAAATGGTTTACATTTTGCAGGGTGCCTGTCAGAGATAAAACTTCCGCCCAACCTCAAGAAAATAAATGGACTTGGAGGCCCGTTGATGAATATTGAACTTCCGGCCTCGCTCACTTCCATCTGGTCGCCGGGTGGTTGGCTTGTCAAAGACCTTGTTCTTCCGGCATCGCTCGACAATTGCGTCATCAACTCCTTGCCATGTGTGAGAAATATCGATACTTCTGCGGCTACCGCACTTCGCACATTGGGCGGCCTGTTGAATTCACCCAGACTTGAAACTCTCGACATAAGCGGATGCCCTGTGGTATCTCTCGATAACTGTTTCAGATGTGATGATTATGCTACTTATCCGATAAGTGCACCTGCTAAGGTCGTCGCCATGGGCGGCACACGCTATCCCGCACCCCAGATTACGGGTCTAAAATCAGTAAGGTTTCCCTCAACGCTTCAGCGTATCACGGGATTTGTTAATTGTCCGGATCTCGAATCGCTTGACCTTATGGGTTGTTTCCGTCTGACCAAAGTCACCGGTATTGAGAATTGTCCGGCACTCCGGTCAATTTCCCTGCCGGAAAACTTACCGCTCATTACCGGACTGACAGATCTTCCGATGCTTTCGACCATAAGGTCGGCTGCTGTCACGCCACCGCAGTTATCCTCTACGTCTGACAAGGCGATTGACTTGTCAGACGTAGACATCACGGTGCCTGTGGATTGTGCTGGAGCCTACCGTATGGCAGAGGGCTGGGAAGGTTGCAGGTCGGTGACGGCTGATGGATATCGCGTGAACTTTGCGACTTCATCGCTTGCCGGAGTGGTCGATGACCCGTCACTGGTGCTTCTCGAAGGAGCGGGCTTGTATGCTCCCGGGGCATCAGCAACTCTTTATGCGGCTGCGGCTGGCGGGAAGGAGTTTTCGGGATGGAACGTCAACGGGGCCTACATTGCAGGCAATCCTTTGGTGCAGGTGGTATCGGAAAATATCAGTGCATATCCAATGGCAAAGGTCGACTACGATAATTGCGACATTATTTTTGAAGTCGAGGCTCCGATTTCGCAAACCCTTACGCTTTCTCTTTGGGGCACCGGAAATAAAAATGTCATTCTTGATGGCCAACCTGTTTCCGGGAGGTCAGACGATAATTATGCCACATACTTCGACATGGAATTGGCAGCCGGAAGTCACACTGTGTTGATGGCAGTGTCATCGGAAAATCAGCTGAGCTTCCATGTCGCTGACGAATCCATATCGGAGGAAAACCTCGTGAGCATCACATCGTTCAAGGTTAATTCTCCGGAAGCACTCAAGTCTATATCAGCAGGCTATTTCAAAATGGACGTATTGGATGTCTCGGGGTCAAAGAAACTTGAGCGAATAACTTGCTTTGAAACCAATAATATACGATTCTTGAATGCCTCTGATTGTCCGAAACTTAAAAATGTGAATTGCTGGCATTCCGGCACTTCCGGAATAAATATAGACAATTCCGGTGTCGAGAACCTGGATCTGTATGCAAATTCGTTTGAGGAGTTGGCCATTGTAAATCATAAGTCTCTAAAGACAATAAATATAAACGACAACCAACTGATAAGTCTGGATCTTCGCGGCTCGGACTGCCTGGAGACCATCGATGCCGAAGATAATAAACTGACCACATTCTCTATGACTTCGCCGGTGTGCTCTTATCTTAATCTTCGTCTAAATCCGATGGCATTTTCCACACTGACACCATTGATGTATGACATCTACATGAAAATGTGGAAAAACATGGAAGAGCCAACAGATGTATATCAGATCATATTTCAGCCGGACAAGGAGGAACTTAATAAGACAGGCTATCTCGACCTGTCTTCGGAAATGTATCCTCTTGGATCGAATGTAAGAAATCAGGTTGAGATCAACGGCGAAATAGTGGAGTCTGAAAATGGCATATTCTATTTGCCTCGCGGTTACTACATCATTGATATTACCAATCCGGAATACCCGGGACTTGTATTCACAGCTCATGTCTCTTCATCGTATGTGAAGCCTGTAGCTCCGTCGGGCGTGATTAATGAGGTCGATGGCATTGTCTACTATTTCTGGAGTGATAATCCGGAAACGGGAGAAGGTAATCGGGCCAGTGTGATGAAAGTGGACGATTATTACCTTGGCATAGGAGTGCCACAGTATTCAGGCATTCTCCAGATACCACCGACGGTGGAGTATGAAGGCTTCAATTATACTGTCACTGAAATCGTTGATGCTTTTGAAGATTGCCTTGAACTTAAAGGGATTGGAATACCTCCTACGATCAAATATATCGGGTCGAGCGCATTCTTGCATGATGAGAACCTGGAAGGTGTCTTCATCACAGATCTGGAGGCATGGATGAATATAGAATTCTCCAATTCAAGCTGGTGCAATCCTCTCGAATACGCACATGTGCTTTATCTCAACGGAGATCCTGTGACGGAGGTTGTCGTGCCTGATGGTGTGACTGAGATCAAGCGGTGGGTTTTTGCCGGATGCCACAGTATCGAGAAGGTTAAGCTACCGCAAAGCGTGACCAAAATCGGGGCAAATTGCTTCTATAAATGTGAAAATCTTTCAGATATCAATCTTCCATACGGTCTGACCTCCATAGGGCATGGGGCTTTCTCCAATTGTCATTCAATCGGACATATCGACCTTCCGGAGTCGCTCGTTGAAATGGGGTCGTATGCTTTCAGCGGGTGTGTTTCACTGAAGGAAATAGAGATTCCCGGAAGCCTCTCCAAAGTAGGTAATGATATGTTCTGGGGTTGCGACAACCTTCGTAGTGTCAAGCTCAATGAGGGAGTGGAGAACATCGACTATCGAGCATTCGGCAACTGTCTTGAACTCTCGGAAGTTGAATTCCCCAAGTCGTTGAAGAAAATATCAACCAACGCATTCTATAGCTGCGTGTCGTTGGATAATCCCATACTTCCTGAAAACATAGATACGATAGCTGATCTGGCTTTCTACGGAGCGGACGTTTGGAAAGTGATTAATCTTCCGGAATCGCTGAAAGTGCTGGGCGACGGTGCTTTCTCCTGCCGGAAATTAAAGGTGTTGTCGGTGCTTGGCAATGCGGTTCCGGGCCATATCGGAATCAACAGTCCGTTTATGCTTGCCGACTATGACGAGGTCGTTTCCGCATTCAAGACTTCAGCAATTCAGGCATTCTCTGAAGCTGATTTCTACAAGTGGTTCATAACAGACAAGTGCCGCGTGGCAATAAATGCCCCGGCAGACATGCTGCTTGGCTTTACCTCATCGGACTTGACTGATGAAATCTGTCCGCAAGGTGAATTACGTGGTGGAATGACGCTGTGTGTTCCCAAGTGGCGGTCGGTTGTGGTAAGTTTCCCTGCCGATATCCTTGATCGCTACAGTGTGTTCTACAACGATGTGAATGTTTCCAACCGCATTGAAAACAACTGCCTGCATCTTGATAATGTCTCAGCCGACGGCACTCTTGAGCTTCGTCTTGGTGGTTCGGTTGGTCAGATCAGGGGCGAGGGCTTCTCGGTGTCGACCGATGGGGGAGACCTGATTGTCGGTGGCGATTCGCAGGTGCGTGTCTACAATACGCAGGGTGTGCTCTTGTATAGCGGAGCGCCGGGCCGTATTTCCGACTTGCCGTCGGGTTTGCTTCTGGTCGTTACCGCTGACGGCGCCGCTTCAATTTTTATGAAATGACTTTGATCTCAGACGTGATTTTAACTGAATAATTATTTTAAATAAAGTTTAATATTTGTATAAAACCTTGACTCTCGATTGCGAGAGCTGAATCAGAAACATTTTATGAATAAAAACTTTTGTGCATTTATCGCCACGTTGGCTGTGGCCGGTGCTTCCACCGCAAGCGCGGAGCCTGTCTTGATCGACGGCGTCTACTACGAACTGACGGGAGGAAGGGCCATAGTCACCAACAATGGCAACCCTTTCGCAAGCTATGAGCAACCATTCGTGGAAATTCCTCCCGTAGTGTCGTATGAAGGTGATTCCTACATGGTGGAGGAGATTGCGCCGGGCGCTTTCTCCATGACAGGAGTGGTAGAGGTGATTCTTCCTCCTACCATAAGGATAATCGGCGACGAGGCTTTCCGCGATTGCCAGGAACTGCGGAATATCAATCTGCCGTATGATGTGAATTATATCGGCAACGGCGCCTTCAGATGGTGCGGCCGTCTGTCGCTCGAGGCGTTGCCCGAGGGACTGAGCATGGTGGGCGAACAGGCCTTCGCCGGCGTAGGTCTGCCCGAGACTCTTGTCATTCCCGCTTATCTGCGCGACATTCTGCCCGGCGCTTTCTATGGCACTCCTGTCAAGGAATTCATGGTCAGTCCGGCCAACGACCGCTACGCTTCGCTCGATGGAGTGCTCTGCTCGAGCGACATGACCACTTTCGTCATGATGCCGCCGGCCACTGAACTGGAATCTTATACCGTCGACGCCCGCTTCACCGACATCGCCTCCTACGCTTTTGCCGGCACGCAGCTACGCAAGATTGTGGTGCCCGAAGGAGTCAAGACCATCGGCAGCTACGCTTTCCAGGGATGCGGCGCGCTGGAGGAAATCTCGTTGCCCACCACCATCACGGAGTTTTCGCAATATATGCTTTCTTCATGCCGTTCGCTGAAGTCGCTCGTGATTCCGGAGGGTGTCACCGAGCTGTGGGCTTACTCGCTGAGCTGGTGTGATTCGCTGGCTGAGGTGAAATTCCCTTCCACACTCAGGAAGATTAACTGGACTGCTTTCTACCGCACCGATGGCCTCGTAGACCTTGTGCTTCCGGAAGGCCTCGAATATCTCGGCGCTTCTTCTTTCGTGCAGTGCCTCAATCTGGAGTCTGTGAGCATTCCCGCTTCAGTGAAGGAGATCCCTTATTCTCCGTTCAACGGTTGCGACAAACTTTCGCGTATCTCTGTTGATCCGGAAAACGAGAACTTCATCTCGCTCTGGAATTTCATTTATTCGAAAGACCTCAAGCGCCTCATTCAGGTCACTCCCGTGAGCACGCTCGTTTCGGTAATGGAGGGCACGGAGAGGGTGATGGAGATGGCCGCCTGGGGATGCAAGAATCTGGAGATGCTCAATCTGCCGGCCACCCTTCGTAAGATCGAAGACCTTGCTTTCGCTTTCTGCGAGAAGCTGACCACGGTGCGTTGCGCGGCCACGGTGCCTCCGACATGGGGGAGCGACCGCTGTTTCAACGGCGTTGCCAACCGCGACGACTGCACACTCTATGTGCCCGTGGGAAGCCTTGAGGCATACCGCAATTCCAGCTGGAATGCCTTTGTCAATATTGAGGAGTATAACCCTGCGAGCGTGGTGTTCTGTCCCGTGGAAATTTATCTCACGGGCAACTTCAATAATTGGGATGCACCGCTCTTCAATCCCGGCTATCCTCTTCAGCGCGACCGCTACGACTCCACTTTCTATTGCGGCAACTACGATTTCCCGGCCGGGTCGGTCGATTTCAAAGTCTTCACCCGTCCTTCCGACTGGAATGATGCGCTGGGCTCTTGGGGTGCGGCAGCAGAAGTGCAGGAAAATGCCTACGGCTATTCCGTAGGGTTAGGCGCCGGCGAGGAATATTCGCAGATTGCCATTCCCGGTTGGCAGGGCGGCAAGGCACAGGTGCTTGTAGATTTGCGTGCGGCCAACCTTAAGTTTATTCCGCTTCCGGCTTCTGAGCCTGTAGAGTTCAAGGAGGTGCATGAGATTGCCGGTGGCGCTGATTTTGCTATTGTGACCGGCGACAGGGTGGCGCGTCCTCTCGCTTCAAGCCTTTCCTACGGCTATCTCGAACCCATCATGGCAGAATATGTCGGCAACGGGGAGCGCATGATGTACGCCCAGGATACATTCGTCTTCACGGCTCAGGATGGCGGCTACACCATCCAGGATCAGGAGGGCAGGTATCTTTATCTGAAGGGCAACTACAATAGCTTCAACGTGGATGCGGAATTCCCCGGCGAGACAGCGCTATGGAACGTGGCCTTCAACGAAGCCGGTGAGGTGGAGATCACCAACGTTGCCAATGGCAAGCTGCTTGTCTATAGCCTCGACTATCAGAACTTCGCGGCATATCCGAGCCTGTATCAGGGCAACAACGTATTGCCCCGGCTTTATCTCGGTCCGCAGTCGTCGGTAGGGGAGCTGGCTCCTGCTCTTGATGGCACGGATGGGCCTGCGGAATACTATAATCTCCAGGGCGTGAAGGTAAGCGAGCCCAAGGGTGGTGTCTTCATCCGCCGTCAGGGAGGTAAATCCACAAAAGTGGTTATTCCCGACTGATTTCATCCTATATCAGATATAGTGAGGGGATGCGTCCGGCCGACGCATCCCCTTTTTTCGAACTTAGCGCCGTCGATAAACGTTTGATGATTATACTTAATCTTTATAGAAAATCAAATTGTAATGTTAGGATACATATCAGTTGGTGTCTTCATCGACGGCGGCTACTACGCCAAGGTGAACAGGGCACTTAAGAAATCGGAGAATTGCATCATACGCGTGAAGTCGCTTTTCGACTTCATCACTTTCCGTCTGGCCATGGAGGAAGACGTAGACCAGTCGGACTGCCAGATTACGGAAGCCCACTATTTCCGCGGACGCTACAGGGTGAAGGAGGCTTACGACAAGAAACTCCTCTACAATGAGCGCAAGTTTGAAGACACTCTCATCGAAAACGACGTCATTTTCCACTATAAGCATCTGCGCGAGGTGGAGAAAGACGGAGTGGTGCAGGTGGTTGAGAAAGGAGTCGATGTGTGGTTTGCACTCGAGGCATACGAGCTGGCCACGTTCCGCAAGTTCGACTATGTGGTGCTCATCACCGGCGATGCCGACCATGAGATGCTGATCCGCAAGCTGAAGGCACTGAAGATAAAGACAGTGCTGCTGACATGGAATCTTACGGATGTCGACGCCACATCTCCGCTGCTCAAGGAGGAGGCGGGCCACCATTGGGAGCTTTCGCATATCATCTATGATCATCCCGACCTTCAGGGCAATCTCCTGTATCGTCTGCGCGAACCGGCGGCTCTGCTTGGCAACGATTTTTAGGCGGATGCTTTGTATTGTTTTTCTCGAACTTGTTTTCCCGAAC
>JAUNFY010000051.1 GCA_030524805.1 Bacteroidales bacterium
CTCCGAAGTTGTCGTAGTGTATTGCTTCCGGCTCCACTCCCAGGTCGTAGAGCATCTGGTTCACTGCGTTGCTCATCGGGCCGGGGCCGCACATGTAGTATTCTATCTCCTCGGGTGCGTCGCAGTCTTTGAGATAGGTCTCATACATCACGTTGTGTACGAAGCCCGGAGTGTATTTCACTCCTGCCGCGTCGGCTGCCGGGTCCGGACGGTCGAGTGCCAGATGGAAGTGGAAATTGGGGAATTTCTTCTCCAGCTCGAGGAAATCGTCGAGATAGAACACCTCGTTGAGCGCACGCGCTCCGTAGAAGTAATCCATCTTGCGGTCGGTGGTGTTCAGTGTCTTGGTCATCCACATTATCTGCGCGCGCAAGGGAGCCATGCCGGCACCGCCGCCAACCCAGATCATGTCTTTCTTCGAGTCCACTATCGGGTGGAAATCTCCGTAGGGGCCCGACATCATCACCTTGTCGCCCGGCTTGAGCGTGAAAATGTAGCTCGACGCTATGCCCGGCATCACGTCCATGAAGCCCACCTGCGGTTTCGGCTTGAAGGGGGGAGTGGCTATTCTCACCGTGAGCATTATCCGGTCGCCCTCTTCAGGATAGTTGGCCATGGAGTAGGCGCGCACTGTCTCTTCATCGTTCTTGCATTTCAGGGTGAAGAGCCCGAACTTCTCCCATGCAGGCAGATATTCGTCGCCTATGAGGCTCTTGTCGATGTCCTTGTCGTAGTCCATCGAGAATTTCGGTATGCGTATCTGGGCGTAGCTGCCGGGGATGAACTTCATGTGTTCGCCCGGGGGGAGAGCCACGATGAATTCCTTGATGAAGGTTGCCACATTGCGGTTGCTTATCACCTCGCATTCCCATTCCTTCACGTCGAGGGCGGCCTCGCTCACGCGGATCTCCATGTCGCTCTTCACCTTCACCTGGCAGCCGAGGCGCCAGTTGTCTTTGATTTCCTTACGGGTGAAGTGCACTGCCTCGGTGGGAAGCATCTCGCCGCCTCCCGATTCCACCTGACACTTGCATTGGCCGCAGCTTCCCTTTCCGCCGCAGGCCGACGAGAGGTGCACTCCGTTGTCGTTGAGTGTCATCAGCAGCGACTTGCCGCTTTTGGTCACGAGGGCTTTCTGTCCGTTGTTGATGCTTATGGTCACGTCGCCTGTCTTGACCAGGAAACTTTTTGCCAGAAGCAGTATTGCGACCAGCACGAGCACCATCACGAGGAATATCAGTGCCGCCGCTATTACATTATGCCATACAATCATAATAATTAATTTTAGTATCGCCTTGCTCAAATGAGGATTCAGGTTTTTCGTCTGATGTTCAGGGTTTCGTAAGCCTTTCCGGGCTTGCCCGATTCATAACCCTGTAAACTCATAACCTATAACCCTATAAACTTATAACCCTCAAATTTTGCGCAGTAAAATTTGAATTAAAGTTTGATTCCGAGGAAGCTCATGAAAGCGATGCCCATGAGTCCGGTGATGATGAATGTGATGCCGGTGCCGCGAAGAGGTGCGGGAATGGCTTTCTCGTTGAGGCGCTCGCGGATGGCTGCAAGGGCTGCGATGGCAAGGAGCCATCCGATGCCGGAGCCTACTCCATACACTGTGGCTGTCCACGCATTGCTGAATTCACGCTGCTGCATGAAGAGCACCGCGCCGAGGATGGCACAGTTCACCGCTATTAGCGGCAGGAAGATGCCGAGGCTTGCATAGAGCGACGGCGAGAATTTCTCGATCGCCATCTCGAGTATCTGAACCAATGCCGCGATTACGGCGATAAACATTATCAGCCCGAGGAAACTCAGGTCGGCGTCGGCATACTGCTCGCCGAGCCATGTGAGGGAGCCGGGCTTGAGGATGTATTCGTTGATACACCAGCACACGGGCAATGCTATCGTGAGCACGAAGGTCACAGCCACTCCAAGGCCAAACGCTGTCTTGACGTTTTTCGATACCGCAAGAAAGCTGCACATGCCAAGGAAGTAGGCGAATATCATGTTGTCGATGAATATCGACCGGATAAACAAATTGAGATTTTCCATATTTTCAGGTTTGGGTTTAGAGCTTGGCAGTCAGTTTTTTTCGGTCAGTCTTTTGGTCGGATAGCTTCCGAATCGCATAACATAAACCGATAAACATATAAACCGATAAACTCATAAACATATAAACTTCAGATTTCGCGCAGCGGAATCTGAATCATTTCGCTTTGCGGTTGTGAAACCAGATGATGCAGGCCACCGTGATGAGTGCCATCGGCGGCAGAATCATCATACCGTTGTTCTGATAGCCGAGGTCGTAGAGAGCCTGCGGAATTACCTGGAAGCCCCAGAGGGTTCCGCTTCCGAGAAGTTCCCTGAAGAAGGCCACTATCACGAGGATGATGCCATAGCCCAGCCCGTTGCCTATTCCGTCGAGAAACGAATTGAAGGGGGTGTTGTTGAGCGCGAAGGCCTCGAGGCGACCCATGATGATGCAGTTGGTGATAATAAGGCCGATGAATACCGACAGCTGTTTGCTCACTTCATAATTCCATGCCTTCAGCACCTGGTCTACTATCACCACGAGCGCTGCCACAACCACAAGCTGCACTATGATGCGTATCGACGTCGGGATTGTATTCCTTATCAGCGAGATTATCACGTTGGAGAGCGCGAGCACCGCTACCACGGATATTGTCATCACCACGGCAGGCTGCAGTTTCGCAGTCACTGCAAGGGCCGAGCAGATGCCAAGAATCTGGACTATCACCGGATTGTCGTTGCTCAGCGGATTGATGAGCGGTTCAATTCTTTTTCTTATGTTTCCCATGATTATTCTTTTTCAAGGTTTTTGAAGAATGTGGTGTATGGTTCGAGCGAGTCGGCGAGCATCTTCTGCACTCCCTGGCTCGTGATGGTGCCGCCGCTCACTGCGTTGACGTAGGCGCGGTCAGTCGGTTCCTGACCTTTCTTCACCACCAATACCGATTCAAACTCTCCGTTGGCGCCGAATATCGGTTTGCCGTCAAACTGATTGCTGAACGCCGGCTTCTCTATTTCCGCTCCCAGGCCCGGAGTCTCGCCCTGATGCCCGAAGTAGGCTCCGTAGATGTTCCTGCCGTTGGAGTCCATCGCTATGTAGCCCCAGATCGGGCCCCACAGTCCGGCTCCGGCCACAGGCACTATGTATTTCACTCCCTTGTCGGTCTGGCATACAAACACGGGGAGACGGCGCTCGTCGGCCGGTTTCTTCACTTCGGCTGCCATGCTCACCTCCATGGCGTCGACACCGGCGATTTTCTCTCCTTTGCTGTCGACGCAGTAGCTGTCGGTGATATGCTCCTCATAGAGCGCGCCTACGGTCTCGTCGCCGCTTGGATGGATGAGCGCGGCGGCAAGTATCTGCTTCTTGGTGTCGTTGGCTATGTTTTCCAGCTGCGCGGGGCGCATGGCCTGATATACGAGGGCAAGCACGAAGCCTACCACTACCACAAGCACAGCCGCATACAACACCGTATATACGTTGTTTTCCTTGTTAATCTTCATTTCCTGAATCTTTTATGCGTTAACACTTGTGAATCATTATGCCGCCACGCGGTTCATGCGACGGCGGATGTTGCTGTTCACCACACACCAGTCGATCAGCGGTGCGAAGCAGTTCATCAGAAGCACAGCGAGCATCGCGCCCTCCGGGTAGCCGGTGTTGTAGAAGCGGATGGTCATCGCCACTGCTCCCACAAGGAAGCCATATATCCATTTGCCTGTCTCGGTGCGGCAGCTGGTCACTGGGTCGGTGGCCATGAACACGATGGCGAACATGAATCCGCCGAGGCAGAGCTGCTCGATCGGAGCTACCATAGTCACGGGATAGAGCGGGCTCGCGAACGCGTGTCCGAGCCATGCCATGCCCAGACCGCCGGCAAGGGCCGACAGCATGATTTTCCAGCTTGCCATTCCGGTGGCGAGAAGTATCACGGCGCCTATCAGGATGCAGAATGTGGAGGTCTCACCCCAGCTGCCCGGAATCAGTCCCCAGAACACGTCCATGAAGTCGACCGGCATTCCGTTCACTCCTGTCAGCTGCACCTGGTCGCCGGCGGCTGTAGCGAGTTGTCCGAGCGGGGTTGCGCCGGAGTATCCGTCTACGGGAGCTGCCGTGCCGAGGCTTACAAACACGCTGTCGCCGCTCATCTTCTGCGGATAGGCGAAGAAGAGGAACGCGCGAGTCACCAGCGCTACATTCAGGAAGTTATATCCCGTTCCTCCAAACACTTCCTTGGCGAATATCACTGCGAAGGCCACTGCCACTGCAAGCATCCAGCAGGGAGTGCTCACGGGGCATATCATCGGTATCAGGATGCCCGATACGAGAAAGCCCTCCTGAATCTCATGTCCGCGCATCTGTGCCACTATGAACTCGATGCCGAGGCCCACGATGTAGGCCGTCAGTATCTGCGGAAGCACGGCCCAGAGTCCGTAGAGGAACTGATTGATGAAGCCGATGCTCTCGCCCGTGGCAAGATGATGCTGGTAGCCTACGTTCCACATGCCGAAGAGGCAGCAGGGTAGCAGGGCAAGCACCACGGTGATCATCGTGCGTTTCGAGTCGTTGGAGTCGTGGATGTGCACTCCCGATTTCGATGTCTCGTTGGGCGTATAGAGAAAAGTATAGAAACCGTCAAACACCGAGTGGAAAGCGTGATATTTGCCTCCCTTCTCAAACTTCGGTTTTATACTGTCGATCTTTTCTTTTAACTTACTCATTTTTTCAACTGTCTTTGCGAAGTTTTTCGAGGTTTTCGCGGGTTAGTTTCTGGAGCTCTTCTTTCGAGGTGTCTACGAATTCCGGAAGTGCGAAGTCTTCCGGCGCCACTTCGTAGATGCCGAGTTTCTCCATTCTGTCGTAGTCGCCGGCTATCATCGCCTTGATGAGATATTCCGGATAAATGTCGAAGGGGAACACTTTGTCGAGTTCGCCGCTCAATATCATCGCGCGGTGGCCGCCCTTGATGCGGGCGTCGAAATTGTATTTCTTGCCCAGTCCCCTGAGAAACGCCGGGAATGTGCGCTTCACGCTGAATTTCTTCGGATTAAGCGATGCCCAACCCATAAACTCGTCGGCATTGTCTCCTTCCGGTATGAGGGTAAGCTGGCGGTATGGAAATCTGAGGAAACTATTTTCGGCCGATTCCTTCACTCCGGTGAGCACATTGCCGGCTATCACGCGCGTGTGCTCCCCTGCGGGCAGTTCTCCTTCGAGCATTTGCTTCAGGTCGCAGCCCATCTCGGTGAGTATCACGCAGGGTTTCTCGGCCGAAGGACCTGTAACGGCCACTTCTGTAAGGTAGTCGGCATGGTCTTCCTTGGCGAGTTTGCCGATTCTTGCCGCGGTGGCGGCGTCGAGTGCCCATACGGTCTCTCCCTTGTTGACTGGAGCCACCGCCGCTATCTGCACGCCAACGTTGCCTGCCGGATGCGGACCCTCCACATTCAGAATCTCGGCATTTTTGCTTTGCAGACCCTGGTCAGGACGCTGCGCGAGATACACGTTGCCCGGTGTCAGGCTTTTGAGCACTTCAAGTCCGGTTTCGAGATACTGCATGAGGTGTTGCGGCACCACGTTGCCGGCCAGGGGGGCGGAATCGAATGCCGTCACGAAGATGTCGCGCGGTGTGGCATTCTCCGCCGGCACTATGTCGTAGGGACGCTGACGCATCAGCGACCAGAGTCCGCTCTGTTTCATCTTTTCAGCGATGGTGTCGGCAATCACTGCCTCCGGTGCTGTATCCTCACCTCGCCTCACTGTCACTGCGAGTATCTTACGGCGCTCGCCGCGGCGCACTTCTTCCACGGTGCCGCCGACAGGGGAGGCCAGCTTGATGCTTTCCGCTTCCTTGGCGTGGAATAGGGGAGTGCCCGCTGATACCTTGTCGCCCGGCTTCACGTCGCATTTCCACACGTAGCCCGGGTAGTCGTCGGGGCAGATGCCTACAAGATCCGGTCTCAGCCTGCGGGCTTCCCCCTCGGCTTTTCCGTCGAGCGGTATGTCCAGCCCTCGCTTGATTCTGATTTCTTTTGCCATACCTTTTGGTATTATAATGTATTGATTTGTTGTCGTTTGATGGCCTGATAACGTGTTGCTCCCCGCTGCTTCATGTCAAGCAGCGGAGTAATACCGACAAAATTAATCAAAATTAACTTAATAAGCAAAATTTTGCGAAAAGATTTTTACCATTTGCTTCCCTTTGGCTGTCGCCCGCCATGGTTGCCGCCCGCCACAGCTGTCTTCCGGCACAGCTGCCTCCCTTTATCGCCATTGCCCCTCCTCCTTATCGTCCGTCGTATCTTTATCTCTTCATCGCCTCCACCTATCATCGTTATCGCCCGGCATCGCCATCGTCCGATCATCGTTATCGCCTTGCATTGCATCCCTTTATAAAAAAGAACCGGCGGCGTGCCGTTGTTGTGGGCACGCCGCCGGGTTATGTTCGTTTCCGGATTAAGTCTGTTTCCGGGGTCGGTATCAGTCTTCCTTGAGGTTTTCTACAAACTTGCGGTAACCTTCGTTGTTCGGGTCAAACTGGAGATACTTGTTGAAGTTTTCCTTTGCCTTAGCCACGTCTTTGTGGTCGAGGTAGTAGTTGCCGAGATAGTTGTAGATGTTCTTGGCATCGCCTGCGTAGCGGCTGGGGTCGCTTGCCTTTTCGAGAAGTGCGGCTGCTTCGGTATACATGGGGAAGGCTGCTGTCTTCACTTCTTCATCGTTGGCGGCACGATACATCGCTACGTCGCCAAGTGTCTTGTAAGGCTTGTAGTTGTCGGGAAGTTCCTCGTGAGCCTTGTTGGCGTTAGCCTCGGCTTTCTTGAAGTATTCCTCAGCCTTGGCAGGATTGTCGGCCTTGTTTTCAGCGCCTGCGTAGAGGCTGAAGGTAGCCTGCTGGATGTAGTCGTTGTAGGTCGGCTTCTCAGTCTTGGCGATGTAGCCCTCGAAAGCGTCGGAAGCCTTCGAAAGATTGCCCTGCTCCACGAAAGTCATGGCAAGCTGCTTGTTGAAGTTCGCGTTTTCAGGCATTTCCTGCATAGCCTCGTTGAGCACTGCGATAGCTTCGTCGATGCGCTTTGCATTCTTGAATTCGTCGGCGATCAGGGTGAAGTCGATGGCAGCGAATTTGTTGGCTGTGGGGTTTGCGTTGTGAGCCGCGAGAAGTTCTTCAGCCATGGGCACGAGCTTTTCGGCCAGAGCCGGGATGTTGGCGGCGTTCATGAACTGATAGCGGCGAGCTGTGAAGTTGCCCGGGTTGGCATTCAGCAGCTGAGTTGCATAGTCGTAACCTTTCTGGAAGTCTTGGCTGTAGAAGAGGAGGAAAGCGTAGCGGTCCTCGTCCTGCTTGAAGTGGTTGGGGTTCTTCACGTAGTCGCCATATTCCTTCGCAGCGTTGGCGTAGTCTTTCTTGTTGTAGTAAGCGTTGGCAAGCTCACGCTGACCGAGTGCGGAAGTAGGGTTGACCGAAAGGAGCTCCTGAAGCATCTTCACTGCATATTCAGGATTCACCATGGTGTAGAGGTTGGCGTATTTCACGTATGCCTCGGTAGCGTTGGCATCGTAGCTCTTCGCCATCTCATATTTGGCAGCGGCGCCGCCCCAGTCTTTCACGTCTTTCTTCTGGTCGCCTTCGAAGATGTAGATTTCAGGAGCCTGCATGTTGTTCTTGCGGGCTTTGTTCACTCTCTTCTCGATTTCCTTTGCGTAGGCTGTCGGGTCTGACTCATAGTAGGCGCGGGCGATGGCGATTTCGGCTGCCGGGTCTTTCTTCACTCTCTTCTCAGCGAGCTTGAACTGCTCCTCGGCTTCTTTCTTGTTGCCCTGCTTCAGCGCGAGTGCGCCAAGGCCGATGTAGTTGTTGGCATAGTCGGCATTGGCCTGTACGCCTGCCTCGAAATATTTCTTGGCCTCGTCATATTTTTTCTCGTCGAGTGCGATCTGGCCCAGATAGTAGTTTGCGATTGCCTTGTCGGTGCCGGCATTGTTGAAGTTGCGGGTCAGAAGCTCCTTTGCGTTCTCGAGCTGGTCTGCCTTGTAGTATTCGACTCCCTCCTTATGAGTCTGAGCCGATGCCGCTACAGCCATGGCCATGAAAGCGGCTACAAATAATGATTTGAATTTCATTGCGATATACTTTGGTTTTTTTATTTCAGGTTATTATTTCTCGCTTGGGCTTGACTTCTTTACGACTCTTCGCCCTGAATCTAACTGCAAATATAATCATTTTCTATCTTCTTGACAAATTTTTCGCCCCGAAGTTTAGAAATAATTTAAATTTTCACTTTTTTTATAAGTGTGTCCCGTCTGAGTCGATAAGTGCAGTCGGTCAGAGCTTGATGATGATTTTCTTCATGTAGAGCGGAAGCCCTGCCAGAAAACATACGGCCACAAGGAAGAGTGAATATATCAGCGATCCGATTTCGTTGCCGCCGAAGAGTCCGGAAAACCAGTCGGGGAAGCATTGGCCCTGCACCGTGATTTCCCAGATCACTGATTCAAGCAGATAGCTGAAGCAGTAGAGCACAAGCGGATTCATGCCAAACACCCGGGCAGGCTCCGTTAGCCAGCGCGGACGCCGCTTGCGGATGTCGAGCAACCATATCAGGATGGCAAGCAGCAGTGCAGCTCCTCCACACGTGGCGAACACGAATGTCGGGGTCCAGAGATTCTTGTTGATAGGGATTATCGGGTTGAGGAAAAATCCGCATATTACCATCGTGCCGCCGGCTACGGCCAGTTTCCCCACGGTCTTCCAGAGATTGGCGTTGTTGTTCAGTATTATTCTCCCGCACAGGATGCCGATCATCACGTGCGCTATGCCGGGAAGGTTAGAAAGCAATCCTTCCGGGTCGAAACAGATACGTCCGTCGCCCACGTGCTTGTGATACATGTGCTCCGGCCCGATCACGGCCCTGTCTATCACCGAGATGATATTGTCTTCCGACATCACGAATCCGTTCATGGTGAAAAGTATCACGCTGTAGCCGGCGAGCAGCACGGCGATGCACCATAGTATGCTCCTGCGGCTCCGGAGCCATGCGCAGAGCAGCGTGGCGAAAAGGTAGCAGATGCCGAGGCGCACCAGCACTCCCGTGTAGCGCAGCGTCTCGAATTCCAGCAGTTTCTCTACGTCGGTAAGTCCGCGGGCTATCCATGTCAGCAATACTCCCGCGAGTATTATCTTCAGGCCGCGCGTGACCGATTTGCGTGTGGCCTCCCGTTTGCTCATCTTTCTCATCGAGAAGGCCGCCGACACTCCCATGATGAACATGAAGGAGGGAAACACGAGGTCGGCAAATGAGAGTCCATCCCACAGCACATGGTTGAGGAATGGATACATACGTCCGCTGCCGACCTGGTTGTTGACCACGATCATCAGCGCAATCGTCAGGCCCCGCATCACGTCGAGGCTCATAAGTCTTTCTGACTTCACTTCTTGTAGGTTGTTGGGTTGATTATGGAATGCGCGCGGACCGCACCCTCCTGTGGCTTATGCCGCAACTGAGGGTCCGGTCCGCGTGTGTTGGTTTTTATTGAAGGTTGACCAGACGTGCCGACATCTTGTAGGGTAGGATACCGGTCTTCGATATTATCTTCTGGCCGATGAAGCCGCCGCAGAACTGATAGAAGCTGTTGAGAACGCTGCTGCCCGTCGCGGTGCTTATCATATACACCTTGCGGAAGAGAGGATACTCGCCGCTGTAGATATATGCCTGATAGGGCATGTAGCCCGCAAGCGAATAGTCGTTTTCCTCCACCGGGTTGGCAACTTTAAGTATCTTCACCTCCGTGGTCAGGTTGGTGGCGATGGTGTCATTCTCCACCGCGTAGTCTTCCATCCGCTTGTCTACCGGCACATTCTTGGCCTCCGTAAGGTCCGACCCGAGCCAGCTCACGCTGATGATGCCGATGGCATTCTTGTCTTTCTTCACGATGTCAAACACCTCAGCATTGTCTTTCTGGGCGAAAGCGTTCGGATTGTCGGATATCTTGCCATCCTTGCCGAGGAATTTCTCGCGCATGAAGCTCACTGTGGAACTGCCCTGATTGTCAAACACCAGTTTGATTGTGGCGTCGTCTGGCACCGCAAGCTGATTCCATTTGCTGATCTTGCCTTGCATTATTCCCTTGATGTCGTCCATCGTCAGCTGGCTCACCGGATTGTCTTTGTTCACTATCATCGCCACGGCGTCCACCGCGATGCAGCGCTGGCGCACTATGCGGCGGAACTTGTCTTTGATATAGTCGATCTGGTCTTTTGTCAGCTCATGGGTGCTCACTATCAGCTGCGTCTTGTCGGCAAGCAGCGAGTCCATCGCCGTCTGCTCGTCTACGTAGTAGGGGATGATGGCGCTTTCCGGATATTGGTATTCAAACACCTCTATCTCTTCCTGAAGTATCTGGCGGAAACCGTCGTCGCAATACATCGTGGCGCTGCCGTCTACATATTCTCCTCTCTTTATCTGGCCGCAACCTATGGCAAGAGTCGCCAGGATTGCTCCCAGCGACAATGCTCCCGCCAGTCGCGTGAATTTTCTTCGCGTCGACATGGCTACCTGTTTTTTTCGTTGATGTAAACGCGCACTCCTCTCCAGATTCCGTATGCCACAAGCAGACCGCCTACGGTGTAGCTGATCGCCTTGTTGTCGATGTTGAAGAAGCCGGTGAAGAAGAGCACTCCGACTATTATGTATACAAACATCATAAAGATGTTGAAACCTATGCGGTAACCTTTAGGTTGACCTGTCTGGGGATCATCAATATTTTTCATGACTTTATTCATTATAAGGTTTTCTATCTATTTAACATTTATTGCGCCACATAGTTTATGACTATGCACAAAAAATGTTTATCGTCATCTCCGAATAAAATCTCAACAGTCGCAAAAAGTTTATCGTCATGTTCGAATAAATTTTTCAACATACGCAAAAAAAATTCCGCGCCGGCGGTCCGGAGCGGAATTTTATCTTGAGTTTGCTATGCAATTATTATTGCTGCTGGAGTTTGAAGTTTACGGGGAGTGTGAAGTAGGAGCGTACTGCCACGCCGTTGTTCTTACCGGCCTGCCATTTCGGCATCTTGTTCACAACTCGGAGTGCTTCCTTGTCAAGGTCTTTGTCAACGCCCTTCACGATCTGTGCCTGCGATACGCTGCCGTCTTTCTCAACGACGAACTTCACGATAACACGACCCTGAACGTCGTTCTGCTGTGCTGCTTCCGGATAGCGGATGTTGTTGCTCAGCCATTTCATCAGCGCTGCCATGCCACCGGGGAATTCAGCCTGCTGTTCCACTGCCACGAAGATTTCGTCTTCCTTGGGAGCGGGTTCCGGCTCTTTCACTATGACCTGTTCCTGCACTGCCTTGAACTTGTCGGCATCGTCGGAGCCTTCCTGGTTTACAACGCCACGTGCGGTGTTGTCTTCCAGCTGGGCTTCCATTTCCATCACTTCATTCTTAACTTCGTCTACGATGGCGATCTGAGTCACCTGCACTGTGGCGAGTACTTCCTCAGGAACTTCGGGGATTTCAATCTCCACCTTCTGCTCTTCGGGTTCTTCCTTCACTTCCGGTTCCTCCATCTGCTCGAGCTGAGCTGCAAGCATCTTTTCAGCCTGCATCTTTGCCTCGATAGCTGCCTGCTCCGAACGGTAGTCGCTGTATTTGCTCCATGCTATGATGAGCACGATCACGCATACCAGGCCGAGGAGAAGGAAGAGGAACGCCTTGTTGTGACGCTTGTCGCTCTGCTGACGCATCACGTATGCACCGAACTCTTTGTTCTTGTCTGCAAATACTATGTCGCGCCATTCTTTCGATGTAAGATCTACATTGCTTTTAGCCATTGTCTTCTTGTCTTAAAGGTTAATAAATCATACATCAGCGATTGCGGTTCTGGTAGTCGATGAGCATCGTCGAGTCCATGCGGTTCATGTTGTCGATCTGATACTTCGACACCGAGTTGATCTGCATCTCGTCAAGCATCTCCACAAGCGCACCGTAGGATGCTTCGGGAGTAGACTTGATGATAATCACCGGTTTCTTCAAATTCTCGTCCTTGCGAATCTCTTTGGCTTTCTCGTTGAACTGTTCCTGAGTGATCTTGCCGTCGCGGAAGTCTTTCTTCAGAAGTTCTACCTTCTTCCATACTTCCTTGTTGCGGTCCTGGATGATCCTGCGGATGTCCTTGTCCTGATCTTTCGAACCTACGAAGTCCGCTTTCTTCAGGTTGTTGTTTTCCGCAGTAGGAACAGCTTCGCCGCCGCAGGGCTTGCCGTCGTAGTAGTAGATTTCATTGACTACGTTGCCATTCACTGAGTCGGGAATGAAACTGCCCGGCTTGCGCTTGGCGTCAATGATTATGGTCACTGCCTCATCGGCCGACGCCTGGCTCATGTTCTCTTCGTTCTGAACTTTCTCATTCGAAGGGAGCGCGATGTTGAGCGTCTGTGACTTGATCATGGTCGTACAAAGCATGAAGAATGTGATAAGCAACATGTTCATGTCGACCATCGGGGTAAAGTCTACCCTAATTGTCATCTTCTTCTGGGCGCCTTTCTTTTTGCCCCCAGCTTCTTTTTGCTGAACTTCTGCCATTTTATTCTCCTCCTGCTTTAAGTGATGTAAGTAGGGTGAACTTATTCATCCTGATGGTCTGGAGGTTGTCCATGACCATGTGCACGATATCAAACGATGTGTTCTGGTCTGCCTTGAGAGCTACACCCGAACCGTCCTTGATTGCCCCTGCGAGGTTCTCATTTTCGGTCTGGCGCATCGCTTTCATCCACATCTGGAACTCGTCGGGCTTCGACTCATCCTGATTCCAATGCACCGGGATGCCGGTCACGTGGTTAGGATCTGTGTCCTGGCCCTGGAGCCATTTGTCCATCTTGGTGGTGCCTTCGGGCTGGCTGGCAAGATTCAGGAATTCTCCCATCTGTGCCAAAGGTACGCCGAAGGATCCAAGCTTGCTGAAAGCCATCTTCTGCTGAGGGGTAAAGCTCAACTGGTTCTTATGCGACTCATTGTAAATTTCGGCCACTTTGTCGAGCAACGCGATTTTCATCTTTTCATTCGACCATTTGTTCGAAGTGTCGTTGTTCATTGTAAGCCAAACTTTTCCTTCCGTTACCCGGCCCTGTGCGTCTCTTTTGGCGTCAGGGCTTACAAGAATCTGCACGAAGTTGGTCTCCTGCACCTTTTCTTCCGATACGGAAGCGGGAGTGATCACCTGTGTGGGTTCTTTTGCAAGGAAAGTAGAAGTCAACATGAAGAAGGTAAGCAGCAGCACCGTCACGTCACTCATCGCCGTCATGTCGATGAATGTACTTTTCTTTGCTATTTTTACTCTTCCCATATTAGCTATTTAACTTTTTCGGTTGTTACTATTTTCTTCTAGCCTCTGAATCCTTCGGATTAGTGGGTAGCGGCAAATGTAGCTACGATAGAGAAGCCGATTTCGTCAATAGCGTAGGAAAGGTTGTCGATCTTGTTGGTGAAGAAGTTGTAAGAGATAACTGCGAATGCACCGGTGGCGATACCGAACGCGGTGTTCACAAGTGCCTCGGAGATACCGGTCGAAAGTTCAGTCGAGTCAGGTGAACCGGAGTTTGCAAGTGCCTGGAATGATTTGATCATACCCATCACAGTACCGAGAAGACCGACGAGAGTACCGAGAGTTGTGAGTGTTGCGAGGATCGGGAGGTTCTGGCTCAGAGAAGGCATCTCGAGGGCAGTAGCCTCTTCCACTTCGTTGCGGAGGGTAGTCAGCTTCTGTTCTTTGCTCAGAACGGTGTTGGCGTCCATTTCTTTGTACTTCACGAGTGTGTTGTAAACTACGGATGCTACGCTACCTTTCTGGTCTTTGCAACGCTTCATGGCGCCGTCGATGTTGTTGGCAGCGAGGTCAGCCTTGATGTTGGCAACGAATTTTGCTGTGTTGCCCTTGCCGCTTGCAGAGGAAAGTGCGATCCAGCGTTCGATGGAAAGAGTGATTACGGTGAGAAGAAGGGTCATCAGGATAGGCACGATGAAGCCACCTTTGTAGACTGTACCTGCGAGGTTGAGGGGGTGTCCGTTTGCGGGGTCGCCGCCTTCGAAGTTCGAAGGATTACCCATGAGGAACAGGAAGATGCATACACCGCACACGGCGCAGGCGAGGATTACGAGAAACGCGTTCTTGATGCCGCGTACCTGAGAGATTTTCTCTTCTTTCTTGACTTTGGCTGCTGTAGCTGCCTGTGTCTTGGGATCGTTAGATGCCATAGATTGTAATTAGTTTGGGTTGTTATTAATTAAAGATGTTAGAAATTTCTTTCTTGTTTTTGTCTTAGGTTCGTAGGTTAGTCTCACTTAACAATGCAAAATTACCAAAAATATCAAGAAAAACAAATCTTATTCGGAAAAAAATATGCAAAAAAAATTAATTTTTTTCTAAACTTCGCAGTCTTTTTATCCTAAGTGACTGTATGTCCGCGATTTTGCTGTTTCTTATTTCTCGCGGCCCGAAAGTTTTCCAGTCGTGATATTTTAAGGTCTTTTTGGTAATGTAAGGTCCGGAGTGGAGCGGGTAGCCCCACTCCGGATCATGAGTCTTTATCCTTTGATGGCTGCGATGCCGGGAAGCACCTTGCCTTCGATTGCCTCGAGAAGGGCGCCGCCGCCGGTCGATACGTAGCTTACCTGGTCGGCAAGGCCGAACTTGTTGACGCAAGCCACGGAGTCGCCGCCGCCTACGAGCGAGAACGCGCCGTTCTTGGTGGCTTCTGCGATGGCTTCTGCAATAGCGCGGCTGCCGGTGGTGAATTTCTCAAGCTCAAACACGCCTGCGGGGCCGTTCCAGAGGATGGTCTTCGCGGGCAGGATGGCTGCGCAGAATGCCTCGATGCTCTTCGGGCCTGCGTCGAGACCTTCCCAACCTTCGGGAATCTCATTTACGGAGCATACCTGGATGTTGGCGTCGTTGCTGAAGTCGTCTGCTGCAACGCAGTCGGTGCCGAGAACGAGGTTCACGCCCTTTTCCTGAGCTTTCTTGATGATGTCGAGGGCAAGGTCAAGCTTGTCGTCCTCGCAGATCGACTTGCCGATGTTGCCTCCCTTTGCCTTTGCGAATGTATAGGTCATGCCGCCGCAGAGGATAAGGTTGTCTACCTTGTCCATCAGGTTCTCGATGATGCCGATCTTGGTCGAAACCTTCGAGCCGCCCATGATTGCGGTAAACGGACGCTTGATATTCTTGAGGATGTTGTCGACAGCGTTCACTTCTTTTTCCATCAGGTAGCCTAGCATCTTGTGGTCGGCGTCGAAGTAGTCGGCTATCACGGCTGTCGAAGCGTGTTTGCGGTGAGCGGTACCGAATGCGTCGTTCACATACACGTCGGCGTAGCTTGCCAGAGTCTTTGCGAATTCTTTCTGACGCTCTTTCATCTCCTTCTTGGCTGCGTCGTAGGCGGGATCGTTTTTGTCGATGCCTACGGGCTTGCCTTCCTCTTCAGGATAGAAGCGGAGGTTTTCGAGCAGAAGCACCTCGCCGGGCTTCAGGTCTTTGGCTGCTTCCTGTGCCTTGGCGCAGTCGGGAGCGAATTTCACTTCAGTGCCGAGGGCCTTGCCCACTGCTTCCTGAATCTGCGAGAGGCTCAGTTTGGGGTTTACTTTTCCTTTCGGCTTACCCATGTGGCTCATGAGTATGAGGCTGCCGCCGTCGGAAAGGATTTTCTTCAGCGTCGGGAGCGCGCCGCGGATACGGGTGTCGTCGCTGATGGTGCCGTCTTCATTGAGGGGCACGTTGAAGTCTACACGTACAATCGCCTTCTTGCCGGCGAAATTGTAATTGTCGATTGTTGCCATATCTAAACTACGGGTTAATTATATTTGTCCTGTTTTATGGCCTTTTGCTCGCTTATCGGCACAGGCCATTCGTCGGTTTCTACCGATTTAGTTACAAAATTAAGCAATTCTCTCAATTATTCCAAATGTTTTTGTGAAAAATATGCTAATTATTCACTAATTTTGTAATAGTTTTTATTTTTTATGAATTGAAGTTGTCTAAACTTATTTTTTCATCGGGATTTAGTCAGGTTCACGAGAGGATTTTTTTACGCAACTTCATTGTCTCTATATAAAACATCATTGTCTAAATATAAATGACTGATATTTTCAAAGGGCTCTTTGCCCGCTGTTTCGGCGATGACTGCGGCATCCCGTCGGAAACTCCGCTGCCTCAGGGCGGTGGCGACCGCAGATATTTCCGCCTTTCCGCCGGCGGTGTCGGTTGCATCGCCGCTTCCGTGCCCGATGCCCGCGAGGGTCGCTGTTTTGTAGATCTCGCTCGCATTTTCTCGGAGCAGGGATGTGCTGTGCCCCGCATCTTCGCCGCTTCCGCCGACTTCACCGCTTATCTGCAGGAAGACCTCGGCGACACGTCGCTTTTCTCCTGCCTCGGCAGCCAGGGATATGAGCAGCTCGTCAGGAATACGTTGCGCGAGCTGGTGAGGCTGCAGAAGGTGCCCCGCGCCCTCTGGGCCGACGCCTGCATGTCGGCGCCATTCTCGCGCCGGCAGGTGATGTGGGACCTTAATTATTTCAAATATGAGTTTCTGCGCCCCTCCGGAGTGATTTTCGACGAGGATCTCCTTGAAGATGACTTCGAACGGATGGCGGAAACCCTCACCGCCATCCCCGACGAGTTCTGCGGCTTCATGATGCGCGATTGCCAGAGCCGCAACGTGATGGTGACAGCCGATGGTCCGAAATTGATCGATTTTCAGGGAGGACGTCTCGGCCCTTCGCTCTACGATGCCGTCTCTTTCCTGTGGCAGGCGAGGGCCGGTTTTTCTCCGGAGTTCCGTCAGGAAATGCTCGCTTACTATGCCTCGCTCTATTGCGGTAGTGACGAAGACAGGATGCGCCGCATGCTCGCTCCGCTGCCCGACATCACCCTCTTCCGCACCCTACAGGTGCTGGGAGCCTACGGATTCAGGGGTCTGGTGCAGCATCGCGCCCATTTTGTGGTGTCCATTCCTCAGGCTCTTCAGAATCTTGGCGATTTGTTGGCGCAGGGTGCGCTTGATTCCTATCCGGAGTTGAAAAAGGTATGCTCGGCCCTTGTAGGCAGCCGTTTCGCAGTCCGTCCGTCTAAAGGTGGTCGGTTGAAGGTCGAGGTCTTTTCCTTTTCCTATAAGAAAGGCTATCCGGAAGATCTGAGCGGCAACGGCGGCGGCTTCATGTTCGATTGCCGCGCCATGCACAATCCCGGCCGCTATGAGCGGTATCGCTCACTCACGGGGCGCGACAAACCCGTCGTCGATTTCCTTGAGGAGAGGGGAGAGGTGTTCGCGTTCCTGCGCGCCGCATGGTCGCTCACGGATCCGGCCGTTGAGAGGTATCTGGGTCGCGGCTTCTCCAATCTTCAGATAGGGTTCGGATGCACCGGCGGTCAGCACCGCTCCGTATATTGCGCCGAAGCCACAGCCGCCCATCTCCGCCGCCTCTTCCCCGAAGCCGACATCCGCCTCCAACATCGCGAGCACCCCACAAAATAAAGCTATCCCACCCCGATAAAACTAACCAGCAAGTTTCGCCAAGAAACCTGCATCACAGATAAACTAACCCCTAACCCTAACCCTACCCCCTAACCCGCATTTTCGCCTGCGAAAAAGCGTTACAATATGAAAGCAATGATTCTCTGCGCGGGTCTCGGCACCCGTCTGCGACCCTGGACTCTCTCCCATCCGAAGGCTCTTGTGCCCGTCGGGGGAGTCCCGATGCTTAAAAGAGTCGCCGACCGGCTCGTAGGTCTCGGTTTCGACTCGCTCACTCTCAACGTCCATCATTTTGCCGGCCAGATTGTGGAGTATGTCGGGAGCGGCGCCCTCGGTGCGGCCGACGTCTCCATCTCCGATGAATCGGAATGTCTACTCGACACGGGCGGCGGCATCCTGAATGCCGAAAGGTTGCTTTCGGCTGATGGACAACCGTTTCTGGTGCACAACGTCGACATCCTTTCCGACGCCGACCTCACCGCGCTTTACCGGCGGCATATCGAATCGGGCGCGGACGTCACTTTGCTCGTATCTGACCGTGATTCCGACCGCAGGCTCGTTTTCGACAGCGATATGCGCGTGAGAGGCTGGCACAACAGGAAGACGGGGGAGACGCGCCCCTCCGTATTCGAGATGATGGATAGTGATATTTCTTTGTCGTTCAGTGGTATATATGTCATGTCGCCGTCGGTGTTCGACGCGATGCGGCGGCTTG
Source organism: Bacteroidales bacterium (assembly GCA_030524805.1). Classification (GTDB taxonomy): domain Bacteria; phylum Bacteroidota; class Bacteroidia; order Bacteroidales; family Muribaculaceae; genus Lepagella. Next base: position 18,290 of record JAUNFY010000051.1, read on the forward strand.
GTTTCTCCGGCAGTTTTCCGATAATGGATTTCTTTCTCAAGGCTGCCTCCGAGATTGATATCCACGGCTTCCGCTGCGACAACCTCACGATAATCGATATCGGCAAACCCGAGACTCTCGACCGGGCAAACCGGCTGCAATAGACTGCAATAGCAATCCTGCCCTGATGATGGCCGGATTGGAATAAAAAAGGCCTCCGCTTGCAACGGAGGCCTTTCAGGTCTACATGTATCGTCTTTTGTTGGATTCTTTCGCCACTTGAAACTGACATACGCATCCCCCGATCAGGAACAGTACCGCTATTCCTCCGAGCCACCATGTCAACGTTACGCTTGCAGTGAAACAGGAGATGATGAGAAGTATGCAGCCTATGGCATAACAAATGATGTAAAGTGCTTTCATAGTAGTAATTGTTTATAAGGTTTCGGTCTTTGGCATCAAAACGTCTTCGCCAATCCTTTTGTTTAACCCAGGTGTGCATTTTAACAGTTACCGCCATGACATTTAGTGACATTCTTATGAGTTGCGGTCGGGATATTTGGGTTGAGGGCCGGGAAATAAGAAGAGCCGCACGGCGATGCCGGCGGCTCTTGCTGTTATGGTTAGTTTGAATTATTTGAGTTTCAGTTCCTGACCTATCTTGATCATGTCGTGCTCTCCGAGGTTGTTGAGCTTTTTGAGCGAAGTTGCCGACATGCCGTAGGCGCGTGCTATCTTGTTGATTGTGTCGCCTTTCTTTACGGTGTAGGTTGTTATCTCCTGATTACCCGACTTATAGGTGTTGGCGTCGCTCTTGGCGAGCTCACGATTGTTTTTCTTCGGGGCGAAGTTTCTCGGTTGTGTATAAGTCTTTTTCGAGAAAGTGTATTCGTCGGTGTGAGTCGTATGGTTAGCGAAGTCGAAGATAGCCATGGGGTTGATGGCATATCCCATGAATCGTGTCTCGAAGTGGAGGTGGGGTCCGGTGCTGCGGCCTGTGCTGCCGCCGAGGCCTATCGGGTCGCCGGCTCTAACCACGTCGTCGGGTCTCACAAGATGCTTGTTGAGGTGACCGTATACGGTCTCGAGGCCGTTGGGGTGGCGGATGATGATGTAGTTGCCGTAGCCTCTGCCCTCGTAGGCTGTCAGACGCACCTTGCCGTCAAATGCGGCGTAGATGGTGTCGTTGCTGTGGATGCCTATGTCCACTCCCTTGTGCATTCTGCCGAATCTCTTGCGGTAGCCGTAGGGGGATGTGATGATTCCGTTGTGGGGCATCACGTAGCCTGTCACGTCAATAACTTTTGTGTCGGGCACGTCCTGCTCCTTGAAGGGGTTTACGCTCTTCGAGTTCCAGCCCTCGGTGTAGATGTCGAGTTCGGGCTCGAGTTCGTTGTCAAGAAGATCGATGAAAGTGTTCTGCTCTATGAGCTTTATCTGGTCTTTCGATTGGGTTGCGTTGGCAAGCAGCTGCTTGTGGGCCGCTGCATGCGACGATTTCTTCTGTGCTATGGCGCTGAATCCCCCGGCAGCGAGAAGCGCGCAACATAGTATGATATTGAGTCGTTTCATTGGTTGCATCATTTTAAAGTTCATCTTCCGCATAAAGGAACCCGAGATTCTTCGGAGTGTAGTCAAGCACTTCTTCCGGCTTGAAAAATCTTCTGATTTCAATCTCTGCGTTTTCCACGCTGTCGGATGCGTGCACTATGTTGGCCGATCCGCTCATGCAGAAATCTCCGCGGAGGGTGCCCGGAAGTGCCTTGCGTCCGTTGGTCGGACCTGTCATCTGGCGGAAGACTGCCACGGCGTCGATACCCTTCAATACCATGCAGATCACCGGAGCCGATGTCATCGTGGCGACGATGTGGGGAAAAAAGGGCTTTTCCACCAGATGGGCATAGTGCTCACGCAGTATCGCCTCATCAAGCTGCATCATCTTCATCGCGGTGATAATCAAACCTTTTTTCTGGATTCTTGAGATGATCTCTCCTGCTAATCCACGTTCTATCGCTGACGGTTTGAGTATTACAAGGGTTTGTTCCATTATATCGGTGTTGTTTGTGTCTTAAAAATTTTACGGTTTCAAAATTACGAAAATTTGGAGCGCAATCCTAATTTTGTTTCTAAAAAACTCCAAAAATATGTGTTAAAAAACATTAATTTGATTTTAATGTGCTAATAATAAGCGATATGTATCATTGCAAAAATATTTCAAGCCCAATTCCGTTTTTGCACACGCCCCATGCCGTTGTGCAAAATTGCGCCTGCCCGCTGCTGCCTGTTTCCCAAGCCGATACTGACGCCTCCTAAGCCGACACAGACGCCGCTCGGAGATCGGCGTCGTACCAACCGCCCCGCATTCCGCCACCGGAATCGAGGTCCGCATTTTCATGAAAAATCTCTTTCGCTTTTTTTACACTCGATAGAGTGTTTTTTTAAGTTTACGTTTATTGTTTTTATTCTTTTAATATGGGTAGTAATGTGTGCCTGAAATGGGACCTGATGTGGGACTGAAGTGTGACCTGA
>JAUNFY010000052.1:0-2350 GCA_030524805.1 Bacteroidales bacterium
GGCACTGCCCAGTCCCGGAAAGGCGAGTCTGTGATATGCCGACAACGCAGGAAGGTGGCACATCACAGTCTCGGCTCGTGGACTGCTGTCAAGCGGCAAGTGAGGGAGCGGTCGTAAAAATCCTTATACAGCAACGGCGAAAAAGAACACGAATGAACGGCATATAGTCTCAGAGGTAGAAGCAGCGTCCCTGATGCTTACCTCTGAGGCGTTGCCGTTTATCGGTGTTCCGCCGTTGCCAATAGGCTGGAGGCGGTCAAAATGTGTCAGTGGCTCGTCCACCGTCACCTTTTGACGGCATCACGCCACCAACTCTGGAGACCGCTCCCTCTCTTGCCACTTTTATGTGGATATAACCTAAAGGGTATAATTTTGCGCGGATTGGATTATTTTATACCCTTTATGGTGTAGTTTGAGATTTATTTATTATCTTTGCACCCAAAAGGGTATATTTTATGACTCAACTGGCAAAATATGTGAAAGAGATGCGTAAGCAATTCGGGCTTACGCAGGTTGATCTGTCCCAGAAGTCAGGGGTGGGTCTGCGATTTGTGCGTGAACTTGAACAAGGCAAGGAAACCCTCCGGCTTGATAAGGTCAATCAGGTGTTGGCTCTGTTCGGAGCTGTTATGACACCGGGTAAAATTTCTGAATCATGAAGCAGGCAGAGGTATATGTAGGAAAGAGTCTTGCCGGAGTACTTACTGAGGACGATATGGGCTATGAGTTCAAATATGATTCAGAGTATCTGCAATCTGACAAGGCTGAGGCTGTCAGCCTGACAATGCCGTTGAGTGAAAAACCTTATCGTGATAAGGTGTTGTTCCCGTTCTTCGACGGGCTGATACCGGAAGGCTGGCTCCTTGACATTGCAGAGCAGAGTTGGAAAATCTCTGCCCGTGACAGATTTTCATTGCTCCTTGCATGTTGCAAGGATTGCATAGGCAATGTAAGTGTGATACCACTTGAAGGGAAGGAGGTTGAAAATGTGTAAGTGTCTTTATTGCTATAAACCGCTCGCTGATGGCGAGGTGGATTATCATAAGTCGTGCGCCCGCAAAATATTTGAATCGACAACGGTGCCGGTGCTTCCATATACCAGAGCCAATATCAAGGAACTGGCAAGGGAGATTGTAACGGCAAGTACCACCGTTACCGGGGTGCAGGCAAAACTGTCGCTCGACATAGCGAGAGGCCATGCCGGAGAACCGCAACGCTTCACCATTGTCGGGCTTTGGGGGCGATTTATCCTCAAACCGCAGACCGACCGCTTTGCCAATCTTCCGGAAAATGAAGACCTGACCATGCACTTGGCGGAGGCGGCAGGAATCAAGACTGTGCCACATTCGCTGATTCGTTTTGCCGATGGTGAACTCTGCTATATAACTCGCCGTGTTGACCGAACCAAGAAGGGCGACAAGATTGCTATGGAAGATATGTGCCAGTTGTCGGAACGACTGACTGAGGATAAATATAAAGGCTCATACGAGCGCATAGCGAAACTCATCAAACAATACTCTTCGGCTCCACTATTGGATGTTGTTAACTTTTGGGAAGTCGTGGTTTTCTCATGGCTGACCGGCAATGCCGATATGCACCTGAAGAACTTCTCGCTTTACCGTCCGGCGGATAACTATATGCTTACCCCGGCGTATGACATGCTTTCGACCTCAATAGTGATGCCTGATGATGACGAAGAGTTAGCCCTGACACTGAATGGCAAGAAAAAACGTATAAAGAGAGCCGATTTTGAGAAGGCGATGCGCGACAGCGGCATGGATGACAAGGCAATCGCAAATCTTTTCGTAAGGTTTTCCAAGGCTATTCCGAAATGGTATGATTTGATTGAAGAATCTTTCCTTCCCGATGAAATGAGGCAGGCATATCGGGCGCAAATAGAGTCGATGGCAGCTCGACTTTGAGGGGAAGAAAACCGTGTCTTTGCAACGATTTGACGTTGCAGCACCCCGCGAATACTGTTGCAAAAACCGTTGCATTTACAATTTTTAACTATTTTCATGGTGCTGATGTCGCGGACAATGATTAACTTTGCAATTACAACAAAATACCCTCGGAGGAGGGTGTGAAGGAATGTGTCCTTTTACTGTTGCAAAACTGTTGCACTTTAAGCCGCACAAAAGTGTAACTCAATGATATTTACCGGCTTAGATAGGTCAAAAAGGGTACCTGTCTGTTTCCGCAAACCTTGCTGCAAACCAGCTAATTGCCAAACGCTCACACCCAATTTTACATGCGCAGTAAAATTGGGTGTCTTTTTTGTTTTGATACAGATGGCTGTCGGCGGGAATCTTTTCTGCTCTTTTTTTTCTTGCTGCTCGTTGGCTTCTGC
>JAUNFY010000052.1:2360-20640 GCA_030524805.1 Bacteroidales bacterium
GGGCCTGCTGCTATGGGTTGCGCTTTCTGCTTTGCTTTACCCCCGAAATAAATTTCGGGCACAGAACCAAATATCAGAGCCTTTTGTGGAATCTGGAATTTTTATGGACTGGTATTTTTGGGATCTGGATTTTGATTTTTGAGGGATTTAGAGGGGCTGAATCCGGAATTTAGTAAAAAAATTCATTTTTGCGGGGGATTTTTTGGAGGAAAGAGGGGGCATTATTTGGGTGATTGGCTTTTTTTTGCTATTTTTGCAACTTGATTGCAACTCTCCATATCATTCCGACAATGAATCGATTTCTATCAGGCATAATCGTGCTGGTGGCATTGCTGGCAGTAGCCGCTTGCGACCGCTCGAAAGATGAACCGGCATCGTCGCAACCCAAACGCACGTTGCTCATATATGCAGTGGCTTCCAACAATCTCAGCACATATCTGGAGAAAGACGTGCAGGAGATGATAGAGGCCGCTCCCGACGTCGCTGGCCTCGGCAAGGATGTCAGGGTGCTCCTCTATTCCGTAGCCTCAAAAACCGCCACTGAGGCCACGCTGACCGAACTTTCACGCGAAGCAGGCGGAAGTTACGATTTCAAGACGATAAAGACCTACGACCGCGATCTCTTCTCGACCGACCCCGAGAGGATGAGGCAGGTTTTCTCGGATGTCAGGCTAATGGCCGAAGCGCAGACCTACGGCCTCGTGATGTGGTCGCACGCCACCGGATGGTTTCCCGATTTCTCCGCCCACGAAGTGCCGCCGATGCAAAGGAGTTTCGGCTGGGATACGTATCAGAACGTCACCGACAAATGCGACATCGTGGAACTTGCCGACGCCATTCCCGACCGGATGTTTGACTTCATCTGGTTTGACTGCTGCTACATGATGTGCATCGAGGCGATATATCAGCTTCGCGCCAAATGCGACTACATAGCCGGCTACCCGACTGAAGACTGGAGCCCCGGCATGAACTATGATGTGACGCTTCCCCTTATGGCAGCCGCCACCCCCGACCTGAAGGGGGCAGCCAAAGCCTTCTACGACTACTATAACGATGCGGGAATGGCAGTGACCGTCTCGCTTATCGCGACAGCCGGTCTCGACCGCCTCGCGACGGCTGCCGCCGACATATACGCCGCCGGTCAGCGTCCCGCGTCGGCCTTCGGCCTGCAGGACTACGGACGCTCTCCCTACCGCGGCCTTTACGACTTCGGGCAGCTGACGAATGCCTATCTCGACGGCGCCGACATATCGGCCGGCGATTCCTCAAGGCTTGCCGGTGCCTTTTCGCAAGCCCTCGGCGAGGTTCTTATCTATGGCGGTTGCTCATCGAAAGACTTCAATGGCAACAACTACGCTTTCGATCCAGATATATATTCCGGGTTCTCATGTCATTTCCCCGACACTTCGGCGGAGGATCTGGAACAATACTACCGGAATCTTGACTGGACGATGGCCACAAATCCATAATCCGATAATTGAAATATGAAAAATATCCGCAACTTCTGTATCATAGCCCACATCGACCACGGCAAATCGACACTTGCCGACCGACTCCTTGAACGCACCGGCACGGTAGCCGCCAAAGACATGGAGGCGCAGGTGCTCGACGACATGGACCTGGAGCGCGAGCGCGGCATCACCATCAAGAGCCACGCCATCCAGATGGATTATCCGCTCGACGGCGAGCACTACACGCTCAACCTCATCGACACTCCGGGACACGTGGACTTCTCCTACGAGGTGTCGCGCTCCATCGCCGCATGCGAGGGCGCGCTGCTGATAGTGGATGGAAGCCAGGGCATACAGGCGCAGACCATCTCAAACCTCTACATGGCGATCGACAACAATCTCGAGATAATCCCCGTCATCAACAAGTGCGACCTCGACAGCGCCAATCCTGATGAGGTGGAAGACCAGATAGTGGATCTCCTCGGATGTGACCGGTCGGAAATAATCCGCGCCTCGGGCAAGACGGGCATGGGAGTGGACGAGATACTGCGTGCGATAGTGGAGAGGGTTCCGGCTCCGGTTGGCGACCCTGAGGCTCCGCTTCAGGCGCTTATCTTCGACTCGGTGTTCAACCCCTTCCGTGGCATCATAGCATATTTCAAGATAGTGAACGGCACCATCAAGACCGACGATTTCGTGAAGTTCGTGAGCACCGGCAAGGAATATCACGCCGACGAGATCGGGGTACTGAAGCTCGACCTCTCGCCCCGCAAGGAGCTCTCGGCCGGCAACGTGGGCTATATCATCTCGGGCATCAAGACCTCGAAGGAGGTGAAGGTGGGCGACACCATCACCCACGTGGCTCGTCCCTGCGACAAGGCCATAGATGGCTTTGAGGAAGTGAAGCCGATGGTCTTCGCCGGCGTGTATCCCATCGATCCGGAAGACTTCGAAAACCTGCGTGCATCGCTCGAGAAACTACAGCTCAACGACGCGTCGCTCACTTTCCAACCTGAATCGTCGGCAGCGCTCGGTTTCGGTTTCCGCTGCGGCTTCCTCGGTCTGCTCCACATGGAAATCATACAGGAGCGTCTGGGACGTGAGTTCAACATGGACGTCATCACCACGGTGCCCAACGTGTCTTATTTTGTCTACGACAAGAAGGGCAACAAGACGGAGGTGCACAATCCTTCCGGCCTGCCCGACGCCACGCTCATCGACCACATCGAGGAGCCATATATCCGCGCCACCGTGATCACGGCAGCCGAATTCATCGGCCCGATCATGACGCTCTGCCTCGGCAAGCGCGGCGAGCTCATCAAGCAGGAATACATCTCGGGCAACCGCATGGAGATCACATTCGACATGCCGCTGGGCGAGATCGTGATCGATTTCTACGACAAGCTGAAATCCATATCGAAAGGCTACGCAAGTTTCGACTATCATATCCATGATTTCCGCCCTTCGAATCTGGTGAAACTCGATATCCTGCTCAATGGCGAGAGTGTGGACGCTCTCTCCACCCTCACCCATGCTGACAACTCGGTGAGGTTTGGACGAAGGATGTGTGAGAAACTGAAGGAACTGATACCGCGCCAGCAGTTTGACATCGCCATTCAGGCGGCTATCGGCACCAAAGTCATAGCACGCGAAACAGTGAAGGCAGTCCGCAAGGACGTGACGGCGAAGTGCTACGGCGGCGACATCTCGCGTAAGCGCAAACTGCTTGAGAAGCAGAAAGAAGGCAAGAAGCGCATGAAGCAGATCGGCAGGGTGGAGGTGCCTCAGAAGGCCTTCCTTGCCGTCTTGAAACTTGACTGATGCAGGCAAAACGGCCCGCAATTCAATTTCCCTGACAATGATTGATACAGAAAGCCCGGCTGATGATGGCCGGCATATTATATTACCATGAAAACTGATGATATTGCCTTGAAAGCAGGTGATATTACTTCGAAAACTGATTATATAACCTTAAAATCTAATGACATAATGAATCTTAAGAATGCTTTTATGGCTGCGGCGTCGATTATGCTCGCCTGTATGTCGCCGGCGTGTTCGAGCGACCCCAATCCCGTCGGTTATCTTGACTTCGAGGGTCAGAATAAAGATGCCAGAACTTACGTTGAGCTTGACTTCTCGGCTCTCGGCACCCGTGCTTCAACCTCAGATGAATCCGCCATCTCGAAAGTGAAACTCTACATCTTCGACGAAAATGATGTGCTGGAAAGCATCTCCGGCATGGAGGAGGTAAAAGACTCGAAACTCATTGCGGAGACAACCTCCGGGCTGAAAACCATCTATGCGATTTCTGCCAATGATATCCTGGCTACGCAAGCTGCCATAGGAATGGCCATGACGGAATTTGAAAACCTCGTGTTCAGTTCGCAACTTTCCGACATCCAGGCCTCGGATGGGTTCGTGATGGTGGGCCAAAGCAAAAAGACCGAGATCAAGGAATCGAAGTCGCCGGTCAATTTGCCGGAAGGTAATAAGCTGAGTATAGACATGGAGCGACTGGTTGCTAAGGTTGCAGTTGTGGCTCGCATAAATGTTTGTGCAGCAGTAGATGGTTGTGCTATTGATTTCAAAGTTTTTCAGACAAATGACAAAATGCGGTTGAAACATAATGGAACTGATATCGCATCATTCACGACTGCAAATGCAGGAACATTCGAAGGATATTCGTTTGATAATGGCGAAGATTATGTGATAGGTCCAACCAATGGTTTGACTGCACAGCAAATACAATATTTGCCCGAAAATATCGTAATGCAGCCTAAATCGGGAAATACTACTTTCGTTTGTATAAGAATGAAATGTAGTGGAATACCGAGATATTATATGAACGGTACTGATTGTATTATAAAAGAGTATGCATCATACGATACATTTTATATGCTGGGTTTAGTAAAGAGTGATAATCCTGATGTAATATTGGAATATGAAATGTATGGTGGAAAGGCTTTGTATTTCGAATCTGAGGAAGCGGCACGGTATAGAATTGAATATCATGGGACTACTTTGCATGATGTGCCAGCAGGTTTTGAATATAAACCGGTTAAGTTTGAAGGTGGTTACATGTATTATCGCATAAATATAGCCGAGGGTACCGGTTCGGAAAAGAAGTATCAGGTAGTAAGAAATAAATTCTATAAAATCAACATAGAAAGCATTAATGCGTATGGTGCTCCGACTGTGGAGGAGCTTTGTCCGGCGGATCCCAATACGGCTTTGGATGAGGAGGAATCGGTTTCGTCCGCTTGGGGCGACGCTACGTTCACTGTTGTGGATTGGAATAGCTCGGATCAGACTGAGAATCTTTGATTTTTTATGATAGAAAAAAAGCGGGCGCCGGAAACTTAATTCCGGTGCCCGTTTCGTTATGAGAGCGGATGAGGTGTTATTTTGAAACTTCCTGATGTTCTTTCGATTGGCCTATGGTGAGCACAAGCTGCACATCTCCGGGCTGCATGCCGTCGGGGAGGTCTTCGACAGTAGGCACTACCTTGATGGGGATGGCGATGTTGGCGTAAGCAATTGATTTGTCGGTTTCGAGCAGCGTGGCATCAAGCTGAAGGAGATTGTTGCCGCTTTCAGAGAGAGGCATCTGTGCGATAGGAATCTCCATCGGGAGCGGACTCCATGTGAGGGAGGGAGCCGGAACATAGTTCCAGTAATACTTCACGTTGGCAAGCACAGCCGACTGGTTGCTGTCGATAGCCTTTGTCACGATGTTGTTGAGAAGCAGGTTCTCGTTTTGTGCCACGTAGATCACTCCATCCTTCACGGCCGCATTGCCGAAATCCATGGTCACAGTGACGTTGGGCAGATTATCATCGTCGTTGCAGGAAGTCATTGCCAGGGTGAATGGCAACAACAACAGTAGATAAAGTAACTTCTTCATAGTCTTTTGTCTGTTAAATTTTCATTAATTGGTTTAAAGGTTGTTAAATATTGTGTATCTGATATTTAACCATAGTTTTTCTCCTCTGTTTCTATAACGATTGAAACGAATTAAAGTTGGAGAAGCGTGGCTTTTTTTGTAATTTTGCATCATGAAAAGAATATTGATTTTCGGGGTGCAGCTGATGGCTGCCCTCCTGCTCTATGCCTCGCCTCTCGAAGATTTCCTCGGCAACAAGGCTGTCAACGCCGCAGCCACAGCCGTATTCATACAAGACCTGCAGACCGGCAAAGTGCTCGTGGAGCACAACCGCGATGCCTCCCTTCTTCCCGCATCAATCATGAAGACAGTGACCATAGCGTCGCTTCTCAGGGAAAAAGGAGCGCAAGAACGTTTCCACACCATGATATATGCCGACGGCCCGATAAAGGATGGCGCGATAGACGGCGATCTGCTGGTGAGTGGAGGGGGCGACCCCACGCTCGGCGCCAACTGCCAGCCCGAGTCGGCCGACATAGCCGACGAACTGATAGCATCGCTCCGCAGCCGCGGAGTAAGCAGTGTGGAGGGAGCGCTGAGGGTAGACACGTCGCTCTATACCGGTCCGGCCTGTCCTCCATCGTGGGTGCGTGAAGACCGTGCGGAATCGTACGGCACGGGAAGCCATGCGCTCAACTTCCGGCGCAATGCCTCGGGCGGCCGTGCGGTGAAGGATCCGGTGTCGGTATTCACGACCTATCTCTCCAACCGTCTTTCCGACGCCGGCATTAAGGTGCACGGCGGCATCTCGGTGGGAAATGAGGGCCTTTCGGATGCGGGCGAAGCGACGGTGCTAGTCGACCATGTGAGCGATGTGTATGCCGAAGTGATGAGAAGCTGCATGATGCGTTCCGACAATCTTTTTGCCGAGAACCTTCTCCGCACGTTTGCGCTTGCCCGCGGCAAGGAGGGCTCCACAGCCGACGGCGCGGCGGAGATGATGAACTACTGGAGCCACAACGGAGTGCCGGTGAAAGGTGTAAGCATAGTGGACGGGAGCGGACTCTCGCGCAGCAACCGCGTCACAGCGCGCTTCATAGGCTCCATCCTCAAGCAGATGGGCGACGATGAAGACTACTCCACCTTCATGCCTCTGGCAGGGCAGGAGGGGACACTCTCGGATTTCCTGAAAGACACGGCACTCGACTCATACGTGGCGATGAAAACGGGGAGCATGCGCGGAATACAATGCTATGCCGGATATAAGCTCGACGAGCAGTTCGCACCCACTCATTCCATAGTGATAATAATGAACGGCATCGGCACCCGCAGTCAGGCGCGCCATGCTGCGGAGCGTCTGCTGCTCGAAGTGTTTCCGGAAAACAAATGACAGGCGGGCTTGGCGTAGCTAAGCCTGGTCCTCGTCCTTTGGCATCGAGCTTCGCACGATGTAGAGGTCGTAGTAGGAAAGGATGAGCGTGGTCAGCGGCAACGCTATGATCATGCCGAGGATGCCGAGGAGCGATCCCCATATCGAAAGCGACAGAAGGATGATGGCCGGGTTGAGGCCCATGGCCTTGCCCATGATCTTCGGGGTGAGGACAAGATCCTGAATGCACTGCACCACCACATATACGGCCATTGTCTCCCAGAAGAGTATCCAGAATCCGGTGTCGCCCGAGATGGCTCCCACAAGGCAGAGGAAGGCCGCTATCGGGAGGGATATGAGCTGCATGTAGGGCACCATGTTGAGGATGCCGATGAAAATGCCGAACACCACGGCCATCGGGAGGTCGATGATGAGGAATCCCACCACGAAGAGCATTCCGACGAGGGAGGCAATGAAAAACTGGCCGCGGAAATAGCGGTTCATCGCGTTCTTGATGTCGTTGAAGATGTGAAACACCTTATCGCGGTGGTTGTAGGGGACGAGCTGACGCATCGAGAGGATGAGCCGCTCATAGTCGAGCATGATGAAGATGACGTAGATGATGGTGATGAGCCAGCTTGCGAGCCCGACAAGGAAACTGAGCGACGAGCCGATGAACGACCATGTGCGGGTGAGGCTGTTGCGAATCAGTTCCACCCATTGCTCCCTGCTTAGGAGCCTGCTCAGCTGGTCGAAGTCGACATTATTGCGGATGAAATCGTGTATTTCCTTCGATATGTAGGGTATCTGTATCTGGCTTGTGGCGTAGTCCTTGATTATCTGGGTCATGGAAGCGCTTTCCTGAATGAGGTAGGGGATGAGTATCCATGCTATCAGCGCGATGGTGAGTGTGGCCTCGAGCAGTGTCAGTATCACCGGGATAAACCGCCGCTTCAGCCTTGTCACCTTCTGGTTGAACTGCACGATAGGCTCGAGGATATAGGCAATGAGGCATGCCACGAAGAAAGGCAGCAGCACATTGCTGAGGAGCCCCAGCGCATAGAGCGCGGCCACAAAGCCGCACAGCGAGAAAACGATGCGCACCACGCGGTCGAATGTATAAGGACGTCTGTTCATTTTATATCTTTTCTATTCGAAATTTTATCTTAGCTGTCGGAGCTAAATCTTTGCTGTCGAGGTTGTTTCGGGAGCGTTGCGGTCACTTCATCTTGTCAAACTCCTTCGGATCGCCCACTACCCAAAGCAGGTCGCCGGCCACGAGCTCCATTTCAGGAGAGGGGTCGATGAAATCATCCTCGCCGCGCTGCACCGACACTATCATGCAGAAATAGTCTTTGCGGAGGTCGGTCTCGTAGAGCGGACGGTTGATGATGGGGGAGTCGGCCGTGAGCATCACGCTCTTCAGCTCTATGTCGGGATGGCGGGTGATTTCCTTTTTCGCCGTGGAGCGGTCAATGGCATCGTTGAGGTTCTTGATCTGCTGGTCGGTGCCTATCACTCCGAGAATGTCGCCGGGGAAGATGCGGGTGTCACCTGCGGGGAGAGGGATGAAGTCGTCGCCTCGGCGTATGCTCGACACGCTGACTCCAAACTCGCTGCGGAGGCCCGAATTCTTCAGTCTGTCGCCCGCGAAGCGGCAATTAGGCTTGATGTCAACGTAGGCCTGGTGCATGTTGCTCACCAGATTGTTGTTGACGCCGCTCCTGCGGTTCTCGCGGTTGTTGAGATTGTTCATGAACTTGCGCTCCATCTTCTTGAAGTTGATCATAAGTTTGGAGGAAGCAAACACGATGATGATGACGAAACTGATGGCGCCGCCAATCCAGCCAACCAGATAGGAGTAGCACACCGACAGGAAATATACGATGAAGAGGAGGGCGAGGATGTAGCGTATGATGCTCATCGCTATCAGCGGCACATCGTAGAAAGAGGCTGTGGAGTGGCTCTTGATCTTGCTGTTGGGCTTGATGGAGGTGAACGAGAGCGCCACGAGGAAAGGCGACATGAGAGTGAGCGTGGCCACGGTGGCGAGCAGGTGTCCCCAGTTGGGCGATATCTCCTCGAGCAGGGGGAAGAGGAGGTTGCGGCACGAGGCTATTATCGCTATCAGGATGACTGAATAGAGCACAATCCTCCAGATATATTTACCGAGAATCTCGCGCCAGAGGCGTTTGGTCTCGTTGGTGTCTACCACCTGGTTGGAATAGCGGTCGATGAGGAACTGCAGCCGCTGCGGCAGATGCTTCTCGACGAGTTTATAGGCCGGGGTAGACATCTTGATGAAATAGGGGGTGGTGAATATCGTGATCACCGACACGGCCACGATGATGGGATAGAGCGAAGCGTCGAGCACCCCCAGCCCCATGCCGAGCGATGCGATGATGAATGAGAACTCGCCGATCTGGGTGAGCGAGAAGCCGCTCTGTATGGCAATCTGGAGGTTCTGGCCCGTGACGAGCATACCGAGGGTGCCGAAGATGATCATGCCTACAATCACCACGGCTGCGAGCAGCAGTATTTCCGGGGCATACTGCGCGATGATGGCCGGCTGCACCATCATGCCCACCGAGATGAAGAAGACGGATCCGAAGAGGTCCTTGACGGGCTGCACCACGTGCTCCATGCGTTCGGCAAAGATGGTGCCTGCAAGAATCGACCCCATCACGAAGGCACCCAGCTCGAGCGAGAAGCCGCACATCACCGAGAGGGCGGCCATGGAGAAGCAGAGCGCCATCTCCACAATCAGCAGCGTCTCCGAATTGAGGAAATCGCCGAGTTTCTCAAGCAGCGAGGGAAGCACATACACACCGATCACAAACCAGATAATGAGGAAAAAGCAGAGTTTTGCGATGCTGAAAATGAGGTCGGAGCCGTGCACGTCGCCCATGGCGAGCGACGACAGCAGCACGAGCATGAGCACCGCAAAGAGGTCTTCGATGATGAGCACCGAAAGCACCAGCGACGCGAATTTCTGCTGCTTCATGCCGAGGTCGGTAAACGACTTCAGGATTATGGTGGTGGACGACATCGAGATCATGCCGCCGAGGAAGATGCAGTTGATGGTGTTGAGGTGAAGCATATATCCCACCCCGAATCCGGCCATGGTCATGCCCGTGATGATGATTAGCGCGGTGACTATGGCTGTCGACCCTGAATTCATGAGCTTGCGGAACGAGAATTCCAGACCGAGCGAGAACATCAGCACCACGATGCCGAGGTCGGCCCACACCTCGATGTTCTCCAGATTGGAGATGGAGGGGAGGAAGGTGAAATTGGGCGATGCGAGAAAACCGGCGAGGATATATCCGAGCACCACGGGCTGCTTCAGTTTCTTGAAGACGAGGGTGGTGAATGCGGCGAGCACCAGAATCCATGCGAGGTCGAGGATAAGGCCGTTGGTCATGGTGTCGGCCCCGTGGGTCTGCTCCTTGCCGGCATCGGGATTAAGTTCGGTATATATGGCCTGCTGCAGGTCGCTTGTGGTTTCCTGTGTGAGGGAGGGTGTCAATGTCATAGGTCAATCTGGTTTGATAGGGTGATTGATAGGGTGGGCCGCACTTCACTGATGCGGTTTACAATCTCGATGATGTCGCTTCTTGTAGGAATCAGCACCACGAAGTTGAGTTCCGTATAGTCGTTCTCATAGTTCTGTTCGATGTAGTAGCTCGAGAGTTTGAGCCTCTGCTGCACGAGCAGGGTGCGGTAGATGTCGATGTCCTTTATGATGCCCCTGCATCTGATTGATATCACCTTCATTTCCTGGCCGATATGGATGCGGTGCTCGAAATGGTTGAACCCGACGATCACCATGAAGATCAGGAAGGTGCAGACCACGGAGGCGAGATACATGCCCACTCCGACGGCCATTCCGATGATGGCGGCAATCCAGATTCCGGCCGCGGTGGTGAGACCTCTCACTGAGCCCCGCTGCTGTATCATTGCTCCGCCGCCGAGGAAGCCGATGCCGGTGATGACCTGGGCTGCGATACGGCCGGGGTCGCCGTTTTTCAATCCCATATATTCCTGAGGCACATAGATCGAGAGCAGCATTGCGAGGCATGCTCCCATCGAGATGAGGGCGAAAGTGCGTATTCCTGCCACCTGCCCCTTGTGTTTGCGTTCCGCACCCACGGCGGCTCCGAGCAGCAAGGCGAGCAGCAGACGGAAAGATGCGTTGACGGCATTGACGTCGAGCGAAGTCAGCAGAAGTTCTATATCATGCATGGATGGATGAGGTCTTTGTTATAGTGGTTGTGTGATTTCCTTCTTTAATCTAACAATGTCTTCTTATTTATTACAATGTTTTCACCCGTTGAATTGTTCCGGATAAATCACCATAAGGTTATGGCCTGAGAAATTTTTGGCGAGGAATTCAGGCATGTTTTCCTGCGACTGGCTGTAGGATATGGATCCGCGGCGGGCGCTGACGATCACGAAGAGGTCTTCCGGCCCCACCTCGCCTGAAAGGAGGATGAAATCGTCCCAACCGGTCATTTCCTGATATATGCGCCTGATGGCATATCCGTCGGTGTTGATCACTTCCTCCAAATATCGTGAAGTCTCGGCCGAGGCGAGGAATATCACCTTGCAGGCCAGCTGCTGGGCGAGATTGCCGATGCGTGCCACCCAGTCGTGGAATCCGGTCTCGTACTGAGCGTTGTTGCCGGCCACCACCACAATTCTCCTGATGGTGGAGATAGGGATGAAGCATCTCGATATGATCACCATTTTCATGGTTTCCGACAGCAGCGTGTCGGTCATCTTCCCGAAGAAAGAATCCACTATGTTGGCCTTGCGGTGGAATCCGATCACCACATCGGTGGCATGGGTCTGCCTTATCATGTTGGAGAGGCCGGAGACGATGTTGAGGTCGAAGCGTTCCTCTTCCTTTACTGATACCCCCATCTCCTCGGCCGCTTCGGCCGCGGCGCGCAGCGAATAGCGTCCGCTTGTGAGCGCCTTGGGATCGTCGGAGTTACGCACGAAGAGAGCCGTGACCGGCTCGGCGTTTTTCGGCGACCTCATGAAGACGGCGAGGCGCATGAGGCCTTCGGCCGTGATTGGATTGGACACGGCCACAATCTGGCGTGCGAACTCCGGCTTCTCGATCTCGGCCGATTCCATCTCGGCGGCCGTTAACTCGATACGCATCCGTATGGCGGTGTGTTCGGTGGTGACCGAAGCCACGAGGCAGCAGGCGAGAATCATGAGGACGGCGCCGTTCATGATGTCTTCGCTGATGATGCCGTATTGATATCCGAGCATGGTGGCGGCGATGGTGGCGGCAGCCTTGCCGCTCGTGAGGCCGAACATCATCTGCCTGTCGCTCTCGCCAAGCCCGTAGAGCTTCTGTGCTATCCATGCCGAGATCCATTTGGAGGCGAGTGCGGTGCCGATCATCACCATCGCTACCCAGAGCACCTTCCATCCGTTGAAGATGATGTGGACGTTGATGAGCATTCCCACGCCGATGAGGAAGTAGGGGATGAAGATGGCGTTGCCGATAAACTTTATCTGGTTCATCAGCGGCGAGCGGCCGGGAATGAGGCGGTTGAGCACCAGTCCGGCGTAGAAGGCCCCGAGGATGGATTCCAGTCCTATCAGCTGGGCGAGCACGGCTCCGAGAAACACCATCACGAGGATGAAGATGTACTGGGCCACGGGGTCGGAAATCTTGCGGAACACGTAGCGGGTGAGAGCCGGGAAGGAATACCCCACGGCGAGGGCATAAACGGCAGTGTAGAGCAACAGCAGCAGGATGTCGGCGAGGTCGAACCGTCCGCGTATCTGCATCTTCACTACCGACGCCAGGGTGATGAGGGCGAGGAGTACGGCCACGATAGTTCCGCTTACGGCGAGGATGGCGCCCCGCGAATTCTGCAGCCCGAAGCGGCTAACCACCGGATAGGAGATGAGCGTATGGGATGAATACATGCTGGCCAGCAGCAGGCAGGTGGTGAGTCCGGCGCCGAAGGCTATGTGGGATATGGCCATGCCGAGGGCGGCCGGGATGGCGAATGTGATGAGGCCGAAAGCGAGTCCCTGGCGGAGATTTTTCTTCAGGTGATACATGTCGATCTCCACCGCCGCCAGAAACATCAGGTAGAGGATGCCCACCTGGCCGAAAATCTGAAACGAAGCATCCCTTTCAAGAAGGTTGAAGCCGTAGGGGCCCACCGCCACGCCGGCGAGGATGAGACCCACCACGTCGGGTATCTTGAGGCGCCTGAAGACAACAGGCGCGGCAAGGATGAGCAGCAGCACGATGGTGAAGATCAACACCGGCTCATGAAAGGGAAGGCTTATTGCGTTCAAATTCCAAATATTTCTTTCGCGTTGCGTGTGGTGGTCGCGGCCACTTCATCGGCGGGCAGCGACAGCACTTCGGCAATCTTGTCGTTGATAAAGGGTATGTAGGCGCTCTCGTTGCGTCGTCCGCGCTTAGGCACGGGCGCCAGCCAGGGGGCGTCGGTCTCGAGCACTATCCGGCCGATGCCTATCTCCTCGACGGCCTGGGGCACCTCTCCGGAGTTTTTAAAAGTAACCACTCCGTTGATGCCGAAATAGGGATCGCAGACTTCACGGATGCGGCGCACGTCGGCGGGAGTGCCGGTGAAGCTGTGGAACACAAGCGTGGGGAACGGCCTGTCGCCGTTGAGGCGGCGTGCCTCCACAATGCAATCGCAACATTCCTCCACGGCGTCGCGGCAATGGATTATGACGGGCAGTTTCTCCTCGGCTGCGAGCAGCAACTGGGCTATGAAAGCCTCCTTCTGGAGCGGGAGGTTGCCGTCGCCGTAATGGCGGTCGATGCCTACCTCGCCGATGGCGACGGGGCGCGTAGGTCTGAGAGCGGCCACAATCTCCGCCAATTCCTCACGCCAGTCTTCCTCCACCTCGGTGGGGTGAATGCCCATGGCGGTGAAGGTGGTGTCGGGGCGGCGGGAGTGGAGGTCGGCAATGAGCGGGCATGATTCGCGGTCGACGGCCGGCAGTATCATCAGTCCGACGCCTGCCTCGACAGCCCTGTCGACAGCTTTTGCGCACCCCTCGGGATCTTCTTCTGAGTAGTCGGTAAGGTAGAGATGGGTGTGGGTGTCGATCATCTGCTGCGTCCTGTGAGTTTGTCGATAAGTTTGCGGAAAGCCTCGCGCTCCGCGTCGCCCAGCGAAGTGGCCTTCACTGCGGCGAGCGCCTTGCTGCTGTAGGCAGCCACTTCGGCTTTGCAGATGGCCGGGATGCCCATGGTCTCATATATCTTGCTGACCACTTTCACCTTACCGGGTCCGGCGGGCATGTCGAGCGCGATGCGCAGCGCGTCGGAATGGCTGTCGCCCACGGAGAGGGCCTTTGTCATGAGGAAAGTCTTCTTGTTGTTGTTGATGTCGCCGCCGATGGGTTTGCCGAAAGTGTCGGCGTTGCCGAACGTGTCGAGGTAGTCATCGTCGATCTGGAACGCAATGCCGAGCATCATGCCGAAGTCGTACATGCGGTCGGCATCCTCGGCCGAAGCGCCGCCGATGAGCGCGCCGATCTTGGCGGCTCCGCCGAGCAGGGCGCCGGTCTTACCTTTTATCATCTCGATATACTGGTCGAGGGTGACGTCCTGACGGGTCTCGAATCCCATGTCGAGGCATTGCCCTTCATAGACCTTTATGGCCTGGGAGTTGAAAGTGTCGAGCACGGGGCGCAGGATGCTGTCGTCGACCTTCATCATCAGCTGCGTGGCGAGAGTGAGCATTGTGTCGCCCGAGAGGATGGCGGTGTTGGCATCCCATTTTGCATGTACGGTGGGGCGTCCGCGGCGCATGTCGGAGTTGTCCATCACGTCGTCGTGGAGCAGGGTGAAGTTGTGGAACATCTCTATGCCGCATGCGGCGTCGATGGCTTTGCCGGGGCATTTGCCGAAAGCATCAGCCGCCATGAGCAGAAGTGTGGGACGCAACCTTTTGCCGCCGGCCTGCATGCCGTAGGTGACGGGTGCGTAGAGGTTTTCAAGATCTCCGCCGGGGAGCGTTATGGAGCGGATGGCTTCCTCGGCCATCGTGCTATATTCTGATATTCTCAACATGGTGTTGTGCTGAATGTGTTTTTGTTTGTTGAAATTATAGATATATGTCGTTGACATGCAGTCGGGTGCACGTCAGTCGATAGAGTCGGTAACGGCTTCTTCCTGCGGTTGCGGCAGGTCGGCGGCGGCTGTATCGGCCGGTGCCGGCGCAGTTGCGGCCTTGTTTCGTGAGTGATATGCGTCGATGGCTTCCTGGTCGTAGTTGAGGAACTTCTCGTATATCTCGCGGGGCATGTCGGAATTCTTGTCGTAGCGCAGCACGGTGTGGAATCCGATCATGAAGCGGGCGTAGACGTCGGGATTGTCGGCGCAGGCCTTCTTCAGCTGGCTGAGCTCCGCCATCACCTCTTCGGCGCTCATGCCCTTGATGCGTATCTGGTTCATGTATTCGAGCCCAAGGGTAAGGCCGAGTCCCTGCGGATCTTCGGCACCCACAAGCATTCTCAATTTCATTTTGTCGGGCAGCGGCAATTCTTCTGACACCCTGTCGAATTCCCAGCTGAATGTCTGGAGGGCAGTGTCGGTGTAAGCCTCGTAGGCGGTGAGGGTGGCGTTGTTGAGGGTGTCGATGCTCACGCCTTCGATTTTGCCGAGTGCAGCGTAGATGATGAATCTCGCCACCGAATCGGCGGAGGCATTCTCCATCATGTAAGCCACTTTCCGGGCATCACTCCTGGAATTGAAGTCGTCGGGGAAATTTGCGTTGCTGTCATTCTGCTTGCATGCAGGAATGAGCAAAATAGCCGACATCATTGCTATGGGTATAACTCTTTTCATGGTCTCTGCTATTAGATGAGACGGTCTCTTTTTAATAATGACGTTGTCTACGCTTATTTCATCAGCGATGGCCGCAAGGCTGCACATTCCTGATGAGAAATCGACGGGGAAACCGGACGAAATACTCAGAAAAATAAGATAGATAACTTCAATCTGCAAAATTAACAAAAAAAATCGGTGTTTCATAAATATTGCCGTCATAAATTTGGCGGAATGGAAAATTCTTCTTAATTTTGCAGTGCAAAGCAGTTCCGGCCGTAGTCGGGCGGATCGGCCGGCGAAATGCGATAGTAGCTCAGTTGGTAGAGCATCAGCTTCCCAAGCTGAGGGTCGCGGGTTCGAGCCCCGTTTATCGCTCCCTTTGGATAACGACTCACTTTTGACCGCATGCGGGTTGAAAGTGAGTCGTTTTTTTGTGGATATTTCCGGCGTCTTGTGTTGCAGGGGATGGAATAAATTTGTAATTTTGCTGTATGAATGTTTTGCTTCTTTTGGAATTTTGAAGTATTGAAATTTTAAACCGCCATGAATAAGTATATTACATCTATATTCGCCATCCTCGCCGTTCTCCTTACATCCTGCGATTCCGATCAGCCGGCCGACGGCATGTCATGGTCGCATGAAAATGATGCTCCCGATAACATCAGTTATGAATTCCGGCCGGGCAACATAGCGCGGATAAATCTTGAAGTGAACTATAAAGGGGGCGACATCACACTCATCTGCGACAACTACAGCAACCTCGGGCCAATCGGCGCCTACGGGTCGGATACATACGATTGCGGATGGGGCGTCTTCACGGTGGATGGCAACAAGGTGAAATGCCATTTCCCGGAGGAGGCTTCAGGCAAAGAACCAGTGTCGGATCAAATCACCATATATGCTGAGAAAGGCGATGTGATTGTTAACACTATCCTTTATGTGGAGAGAACATTCGGCGAACTGATTCCGGCAGAATATGTGCCCGACAAATATAAGTTCAAACTTGCAGAAGGCGCGTTGATGCCCTTCATGAACGAAGATTTCGGTGTGGCCGCTCCATTCGACAACCTGTCGTATAGAATCACCGATTACTATGACCGCTACGAGGTGTTTTTTCCGGAATTCATACAGTATTACGACTCGATAGTGTGGTGTGCCGATGGCTTTCCCGACACTGAAAGGATATATGAGCGCCGGAACACGTCGACGTCAGCCGAAGAGCATTTCACGTCGCAGTGGAGCACCCATTTCTTCAAGGCGGGCCGCGTTAAGAGCCGGCTTGACGGTTATCGTGAAGGCAAGGTGGTGTATTCCTCGGCGTTGGACACAGACCTTTATGAGCGCGACTTCATCTGCTATGACTGGACGGCGGGGAGTGTGGTGATAGCCAATCCCGGCAACGAAGGGATATATTGCCTTCTCGACAAGAGATATGAATATCAGGCCGGGCATACGCAGGAGAAAGAGGGGACGCGGTATTCGCATATTTATGTCTGGAACAAGTATAGCCTGCCTGATGAGGAACTGTTTCCTTACCAGCAGGAAGCGTTGAAGAGCCTGATGGGCGCTAATATCGGAGAGATGCAGAGCGCCGACGGGAAAACCGGAGAGTTCAAGTGCCTGTCGGCCGAAGCCTTTGAGGCTGCCGGTTTCTGGGAGAACAAGACCACGCGGGTGCTTCTCCTGCATCAACTTCCTGATGAAGACCTCGACAGGGAAAAATATTATCTTCACTTCGAAGCGAAATGATATCTGACGAAGCGAAATGATGCCGGAATGAGTGTGGGCGCCCGGTCGAATTAATGGGGCGGGATTTTCGTGTTGAAATTTCGGCGCGGGATTTGTTATATTTAGAGAGACACTGAAGTAATCTTTCACGACTTCAGTTTTGACGGAAAACTCATATACTAAATATAATGAACGGTATTAAAAAGACTCCGGTGCTTCTTATCACCGGATATCTGGGCAGCGGCAAGACAACACTGCTCAACAGGATTCTCAACAACCGGCAGGGAATACGATTCGCCGTGATAGTGAATGATATAGGCGAAGTCAACATCGATGCCGACCTCATTGCCAAAGGTGGCATCGTGGGCAACGACGACGAGTCGCTCGTGGCATTGCAAAACGGATGCATCTGCTGCACATTGCAGATGGACCTCATCAATCAGATAGAGCAACTTCTGGAAGGGGACCGCTTCGACTACATAGTGATAGAGGCAAGCGGAATATGCGAGCCGGAGCCTATTGCTCAGACCATCTGCTCGATACCCTCGATGGGTCCGGTGGCGGTGCGCAACGGCGTTCCGGTGCTTGATTGCATCGCTACGGTGGTGGATGCCCTCAGGCTTCAGAGCGAGTTCGGGGCCGGCGAGTCGCTGACCGTGAAGCAATATGGTGAGGAGGATCTGGAAAACCTCGTGGTGCAGCAGATTGAATTCTGCAACATGATAATCCTCAACAAGATTTCCGAGGTGTCGGACAAGGATGCCGACATGATACGCGCCTCAATCCGTGCGATACAACCGAACGCCAAGATAATAGAATGCGATTACTGCGACATCGACCTCAACGAGATTCTCGACACGCATCTTTTCGACTTCGGCAAGACCGCCACATCGGCCACATGGATCAGGGAGATAGAGAAGCCTCTCGACGAAATAGAGAAAGAGGAATCGGAGCATCATCATGAGCATTGCGAGCATCATCATGAACATGAGCACGAG
>JAUNFY010000053.1 GCA_030524805.1 Bacteroidales bacterium
AAAATGGCGTATAGTCAATGGCAAAGGAACGTGGCATGACAATGGGAAAGAAATTATTCTCACTTTTAAATAAATTATTATATTGAGGAGAAATGATGGAGCCCAACTATCTCTAATGCCATGGCAATATACGACATAAACAGCATATTGTGGATCTATATAACTACAAACGCAGGTAAAGCATATTCCGACCAAAGGTTGAATAACACATCAAAAGCAACAAAGATGAACAAAGTATCAACAGTTATTATTATTATCCTTGCCTTCTTTTCGCTGGCATCATGCACCAAGACTTATGGTGACTATTGCGGTGAATACAATTATTATAAAAAAAAGGGTGGATGGAATAAATTAAATCATAAGATTGTTAATTATTATATTAAATTATATCCTGACAGCAATTTCAGGTATAACTGTAGAATCATAGGTCAAGGACAATCTGGAAAATATTTTGCAAAGGGTAAATGGCATGAAAACGACAATTATATCGTTCTCGATTGCAAACAGCTTGCCGACAGCATAATAAAAATCACAAGAATTATAGATAAGTCTTTTTTCCCTTATGCTGATAAATATCCTTTTTATAAACGTTCAGAAGAGAGCATGATGGCCTTGGAAGTAGACACGTTCTCAGTCTCAATGAAAGAAATTCATCAAAGTCTTACCGGAGTCAAATACTTGGAAGGAATGTGTATATATTTAGTAAAAAAAGGAAATAAAAAATTAGTTCTTCAAGGAAAAAAATTAAAACGTTCAAAATGAGAATCTGTGCTCAGAATAAAATAAGCAAACAATTTAATATGTATTACAAAAGATGATAAGAATACTTTTTTTCATGCTTATATCGATGATTACGATTATAAGTACAACATCATGCAGTAAAAAAAATTATGATTATGCCGGAATTTATTTTACTGAATTCTCCAATAATAAAGACGACATACCATATCAATATGTGAAAATGGTGTTGTGTCTTGAAGCAAACCGAAAGTTCACATACACAAAATATATAGAAACAATGGATAAGAGGGGAAAATGGATCAGATACGCCGGCAAAGGGAGATGGTATGACAATGATGATTATATACTTTTGGAATGTGATTCAACAAACCACGAAAACAAAGAAAGCAAATTGGCAATGCAAGCACTGACAGGTTTTATAGTTATAGAACGGACGAATTTGCATCTGTTGAAGAAAGGAAAGAATAAGTTGGATCTTCACGGTAAGAAAATAAAGCGTTGTAAGATAAAAAAGCGTCGCTGATCCCGGCCTCAGCATGGGTTTTACCAATCAGCCCTTCAAGTTCGGCGGCAAGGAACTCATCTCGGCCAACGGCCTGAACATGTACGACTTCGGAGCGCGTCTGCACTATCCTGTCGTCCTGCAGTTTGACAGAATTCCAATGGCTTACAAATATTAAAGTAGGCAATAATAACATATATGGAGTTGAAGGAGATAATAAAAAAGATGAGAAAGTTGTTGAATTTTGTGTTGCTTCCGGCATTGATGATGACTTTTGCCTGCAGCAAGTCGTTTTCAGAAGATTGTTCCGGATTATATATCGGAGATTACAAATTCTATGATCATACTTCGAATTCATACCGTGTCAGAAAAGATGCAAATGCTGTTTTCTTGAAAAAGGACAGTACCTTTAAATACCAAAAATGGCGTATAGTCAATGGCAAAGGAACGTGGCATGACAATGGGAAAGAAATTGTTCTCACTTTTAAATTAAAAAAAGATCCTGTTGAGAGAGCTCTTGACTGGTTCGATTGTAATCAATGGTATGAAGGAGCAAACATGATACTGATAAAAAAAGGAGAAGACAATCTTATATTAAATACATCAACCCTGAAAAGAGTCACCGGGCTTGATTCAATTCAAGAAATAAATTTATATAGAAGTATAAGTGCTCCGGAAAGATAAAAGAACAATCAAGTACGATGAAGTTGTTTAAACTTATTTACGAATTATAAAAATCAACATGAAGTGTTAATTCCAAGACTCTTTTCATTAATCTTCCGCCATCTTTCCGGCGTATTTTCCTTCACTCATCAGTCGCGATGCCCGCATCGCTCCTTCTTCCTGAATAAAAATCCACTCGGAAACCTGACGAAATCTTAACGAAAAAATAAGTTTAAACAACTTCTATTGGAGAAATAAATTGTGATGAAACTTTCCTGTGCCCAAAGCCTGATTATCATCATGGAAAATAATTATTGTAAAAATAGATTCAAAATATGAAGTTTTCAATGACTAAAAAATATTGTCTTTCAATATTGTTGTTAAGTGCATCATTATTCTGTGCTTGCAATAGATATGTCAGGTATGATTCAGTTGATTTAATTCCTGTCCGTTGGACAAAAAGTATTCCGATGAATGATATGGAAAAACAGACCATATATCCGGCTCCGGGTTTTACTCTTCGCGATATTAAAAATCAGGAGGTTAGTCTTTCAGACTTCAGGGGAAAGTGGGTGATTCTTTATTTCTGGGGTATATGGAGCGACTGGTGCTTGAAGGAAATGGAGATTCTTAAGAATTCATATTTTAAAGACAGTGGCAAGTATACTCTGATTTGCATTGATTGCCACGATACACGTGAAAGATGGGCTTCGACAGTAGAAAAAATCAATGCTCCGGGAATCCAGCTTTATTGTCCGGAAAAAGCAAAATTAACTAAGATATATGGAGTAGAGGCATATCCCTCAAAATATATTATAGATCCATTTGGAAATATTGTTTATGGAGCCACAGGATATGGATACGACTATCTTGATGTGCTTAATGATTATATTGAGGAGAAATGATGTAGCCCAACTATCTCGAATGCCAAGACAATATACGACATAAATTGCACTTGGGTTGCAAACATAATAGTCGGACATGAAGCTATTTATTCAACGGGAAAGAAAAATAATACAGCAGCGGCACGCGTTGGAATAAATTCTTCTGCACAAGTTCTTCCTATGGTATATCCCACGGATAGATCCTTAAGAGGATATATTACATGGGTTCTACCAATCAGCCCTTCAAGTTCGGCGGCAAGGAACTGATCTCGGCCAACGGCCTGAACATGTATGACTTCAGCGCGCGTCTGCGCATTCTGGCTGTTTCCGGGCGGCGGCACAGGTCAATGCTTTGATGGAGGATGGATAAAAAGCATTACGGCGACCTTCACAGGCCGCCGTAAGCAGATTTTTCCATAATTCAATTTTAAACTAACCTAACATCATGAAACGATTTTCTTGCTTTTCTGAATATAAAACAAGGTTGCTTTCCTGAAAGTTCGCGTGTTACATTAGTTTAATATATGAAATCTTTTTGTATTATTTGCCGGCTTTCTTAGTTGCCTTCTTTTCAGCAGGTTTCTTTGTCTCTTCCTTCTTAGCAGCCGGTTTTCTGCCCGGTTTTTTCTTTGCCGGAGCAGCGGTTTCGGCGGGCAGTTCAGCGGGAGCGTAGTTGGCATCTTCCGACTCGAGGATGTTCTTGCGCAGCGCGTTCACTTCCTTGTTGAGTTCCTCGATCTCGGCGCTCTGGTTGCTGATGGTCAGGAGCAGAGAGTTGAGCTCTTCGTTGTCGACGTTTTCGGGGAATTGCTCACGCACTCTGACGAGGAAGTCGGCGAGCACGTTCATATAGTTGGTGAATGCGGAGAAGGGGCTGTCGTAGGGGCTGAAGGCGGCGTCGGCGCCGTTGCCTGTGGCCATATAGAAGAAGTGGTCGCTTCCCTGTAGATATTCCCAGTCCTGACGGATCTTGCGGTCTTCCACCATCGACACGCGTTCAGCGATGCCGTAAAGCTTGTTGATGGCCTCACGCTGCAGGTCGTTGCCCTTCCATGCGGAGATGTCGCGGGTGCCGTCTACGTATGAGATGGCGTAGGGCACGGTGATGGTGTCGACAGCCTTGAGTTTTGCCACGACTTCGGAGGGAGATGTGAATCTCACGCCTTTTTCCTTGCCGAAACGCGGAAGCGCCTTGAAGAAATCGAATATGCCGGAGCTTGCGGGGATGAAGGTGCCGAACGTGTCCATGCTCAGGTAGATGTTGACGATCTGCTCCTCCTCGGGAAGCTCGGAGAGCCAGTTGACGAACTTGTCGGCTGTGAGCGGATATTCAGCCCAGTCGCTGTTGTTGAAGTTGTGGGAGATGTCGGCTGCCAGCTTGTCGTTGGTGAAGAGCATCTTCAGCTTGGGAGCGGTAGCGGCGCTGTAGATGTAGTCGGGGCTCTTCCAGCCGAGGATATGCTTCGCACCGGGAACGAGGGCTGCCTTGAAGCCCATGCTCTGGATGAGGGTGGCGATGTCGTCGTCGTAGATGAGTTCTGTGTTGGCGAATACTTTCGGTGTCTGGCCAAACACCATCTTGATGGTCTTTTCCTCGGTCTTCACCTGGCGCATGAATTCCTCTGGGTCTTCAAGAGCGGCGAGGGAGTGTGCGAAAGTGCCGGCGAGGAATTCCACCGTTCCGGCGTCGGCGAGCTTACGGAGCATCTCGATCACGTCGGGCTCGGCCTGCTGCAGCTGCTCGATGGCAGTGCCGGAGATGGAGATGGCGCATTTGAAGTCGCTGCCATATTCCTTCTGCATTTCGAGCAGTGTGTTGCACATCGGCATGTAGCTGCGTTCCGCCACGTTGCTGATGATGTCTTCGTTGGCGAAGTCATCGTAGTAGTAGTGGTCGTTGCCTATGTCGAAGAAGCGGTATCTTTTGAGGCGGTAGGGCTGATGTATGTTGAGATAAAAACAAACGTTTTTCATAACTTATGTTTTGTTTGCGGACTGGTTTGCAGTTCCTGTGGTTGTTGGTAGTTTTTGATTTATTCTTTCGGGAGGGGCAGGGGAGTGTCAGTGGCTGCGGGCGGCGATTACGTCCTTGTAGATTCCGATCACTTTCTTACCCACCTTTTCCCAGGTGATTCCGTGGATTTCCTCAATGCCCTTGTCGCGCAGCGTGTGATACATGGCAGGGTAGTTGAGGATGCTGTGGATGGCGTCGGCCATGGCGTCGATGTCCCAGTAGTCGGTCTTTATCACGTTGGTGAGGATCTCGGCGCAGCCCGACTGCTTGGATATGATGCTCGGCACGCCCATCTCCATCGCCTCGAGCGGAGAGATGCCGAATGGTTCCGACACCGACGGCATTATGTAGACGTCGGAATCGCGGAGCATCTCATACACTTCTTTTCCGCGTAGGAATCCGGTGAAATGAAACCTGTCGGCGATGCCGCGTTTTGCCACGAGGCGGATCATGTCGTTCATCATGTCGCCGCTGCCGGCCATGACAAACCTCACGTTCTTGTCTTTCTTCAGCACCTTTGCGGCTGCCTCGACGAAATATTCCGGTCCTTTCTGCATGGTGATACGTCCGAGGAATGTCACCACTTTCTCTCCTTCCGGAGTGCGGCGCTTGAGGTCGAGATATTCCTGCGGGAGGGGAATCACGGCGTTGTGCACGGTCGACACCTTCGCCGGGTTGATGCCGTATTTGTGTATCACGGTCTGGCGGGTCAGTTCCGATACGCACATGATGTGGTCGGCATTTTCCATGCCGTCTTTCTCAATGGCGAACACGGTGGGGTTGACATTGCCGCGCGAGCGGTCGTAGTCGGTGGCGTGCACGTGGATCACGAGCGGTTTGCCGGTCACGTTCTTGGCGTGGATGCCGGCGGGGTAGGTGAGCCAGTCGTGTGCATGGATTATGTCGCACTCAACGGTGCGTGCGATCACTCCGGCCACTATCGAATAGTTGTTGATTTCCTCAATCAGGTTGTCGGGATATTTACCCGAGAATTCTATGCAGCCCAGGTCGTTGAGCTTCATGTAGTTGAAATCGGCGTAGATATGGTCGCGCAGGTCGTAGTAAAGCTGCGGGTCCATGACCTTTCCGATGCGGCTTGCCACGTAGTCCCAGTTGACGTCGCGCCAGGCCACGGGAGTAGAGTTTGCGCCGATGATGCGGGCAAACCCTTTTTCTTCATCGCCCCATGGTTTCGGAATCACGAAAGTGATGTCCATGTCGCCGTTGGCATGCATTCCCTTGGTGAGTCCGTAGGAAGCTGTTCCGAGGCCGCCAAGGATATGAGGAGGGAATTCCCATCCAAACATTAATGCCTTCATATTTCGTTAGTTATCGTAGTTCTGTAATTTATTGAGTTCTTTCACGTTCTTGATGGTGCGGAGTATCTCGCCCACATTCTTTGCAGTCGACACGGCGCCTCGTCCGAGGAAGGGTGGGTTGCCGTCATACATCTCGCTGAGCGATCCGATGCAGTTTTCCGACATGTCGTCTTCATATCCGATGAGCTTGCGCTCGATGAATCCGAGGCCGCTCACACCGAACACCTTGATGTAGGCGTCGGCATAGAATCCGAAGAGCCAGGGGCGGACGGGACCCTGATGCACGGCGTATTCGCGCTCTATCGGGCCGCCGACGTAGTTGGGACGGTAGGCGTAGCTTTTGGGGCTGAGCGAGCGCAGTCCCTTCGGGGTGAGGAGCTCGCGGGTGGCGAGGTCGAGCACCTTGCGGCGCTGGCGCCTGTCGAGCGGCGAATATTCCAGGCCGATGGCGATCACCATGTTGGGGCGCACCTCCACATCGGCGTAGGTGCCGTTGACGTAGTCGTAGAGGTAGCCGAAATCGTTGAGGAATGTCTCTACAAACGATTCCTTCACCTTGTCGGCAAGAGTGTTGAGCTGAGCCAGATATTCCTCCATGTCCTTCTCTCCCTCATAGAGCGAGATGAGGAAACGGATGGCGTTGTACCAGAGGGCGTTGAATTCTACGATATAGCCCGAACGCGGTATTATGGGGCGGCCGTTGATTGATGCCGAGAGCCATGTCACGGGAGTGTCGGTGCCGTTGCTGCTCAGCAGGCCGTTGTTGTTGAGATGCAGGTTGAGTATTTTCTCGTTGCGGATATCCTCCACTATTTTCTTCACGGCCTCGCCGTAGAGCTCGCGGCAGGCACGGGTGTCGGTCGAGCGGCGATACTGCTGGATAGCCCAGATGGTCCAGAGGGGGATGTCGGGGAGGTCTATCTCATGTATGGTGCGGTCTTTCTCGCCGGTCTCAATATACTTGTTGAGGGCCTTCAGGAAGGTGTCCATCATCTGGATGAAGTCGTCCTTGTGGTTGATGGCCAGCGTGCAGCCCGGCAGGGCGATGAGTTCGTCGCGGGCGCGAACGTTGTACCAGGGGAAGCCGGCCATCACATACATGCCCGACTTGTTGGTGAGATAAAACTGTTTGGCAGAGTTCTTGAGGCAGTTGTAGAAGCTTGTGCGCGGGGTGCGGGTTTCGATTTCCTTGTCGTACATTGCGGCGAGTTCGTCGGGATTGATTTCCGAAGTGCCGGCGCTGAAGATGATGCTCTCGCCTTTCTTGATGGGCATCTCGAAATATCCGGGCACCCACAGGTCCTCTTTATAAGGTATGCCGCGGTCGCGGTCTTTGTAGTATTCTATACCGTTGTACCAGTGTCCGTCGTTGACCCAGCGCATCGGCTTGTTGAATTGCATCACCAGGTCGGGATAGCCGGAGTAGAGGCAGGCCGAGATACCGTTGGGCACTTCCTTTATGTCTTTGTTGATGGCGTCGTTCTCGAGCACCAGGTCGTTGGCGTTGCGGAAGGCGAGCATCGGGCGGAACTGCAGTGTGGTGTCGGAGTGGGCGTCGACGAGGGTGTATTTTATCAGAATGCGGTTTTCGTTGCTGATGAAAGTCTTCTGCTTTGTAAGTATCACGCCGCCAACCCTGTAGGTCATCGTGGGCACTGTCTCGCAGTCAAACATTCTGATGTATTTGTGTCCGTTGGGCGAGAAAATTTCCGGGCCATACTGGTGCAGGCCGAGGTTGAAGGGTGCGCCGTGCTGGATCACAGTTTCGTCGAGGCTCGAAAGGAGCACGTGTGCCTTGTCGTCCATTTCGGGAATCGGTATCACGAGCAAGCCATGTTGCTTGCGGGTGTTGCAGCCCACAATTGTGGTGCAATGATAAGCTCCCGATTTGTTTGTCCGGAGCATTTCCTTCGGAAGACTCTGCTCCAGGTTTATCATGAGATTCTTATCAAATTTCAGGTAACTCATACGTTATTGGTTGTTGATTTTTCAGGTTTTTGTCGGCGAGCGCACTTGTTTTCTCGCTCTTACCGCAAATTTAGTAAAAATTAACAGATATTCAAAATAAAAATGCTCAAACATGCTGCAAAACATATAAAATATTGAATATTTCCAGCTGAGTTACCTTATTTCAAAGCCGAACAGCAGCGCATGGCATTCTTTTTACTCTTCGTCAGGTGCGGTCTCCACCTTTATGTTCACGTCGCGGATGAGGAGGTCGCCCGATGCGTCATACATGCGGATGGCGATGTCGTCGATCTGCCTCAACGCGGCCGAATAAGTGGTCTGGAATTCGGGAATGAAGTCTGATTTTCCCTCTCGCTCCACACGCATCACCACGTCTTTCACCGTGATTTTGTCGGTGTCGGTGGTAGGCATCAGTCCCGGGTCGTCCTCGCCTCCCTTGCTGCTGTTGGTCTGCACCAGTCCGGCCTTGATGAGGCGGTCGGCGATGCTGCTCACCATCGAGATCGGCAGTCCGTAGGTCTGCGACAGCAGGTTGCGCGTGGGCGCCGGCATTCCGAAATGAAAGCGGCGGTAGATGACGGCCGTCATGACGAGAAGCACCTTGCGGTAGTAGTCTTCCGAAACGCTGTCGATATTGTCGAAGAAGTTGTAGGAAAACACGTTCTGCATCGCGTAGGTGAGTCCGCATCCCGTGAGCAGGAGCAGCCAGCTCAGCTGCAGCCAAATCAGGAGCAGCATGGCGAAGGAGAATGAGCCGTAGATGGCGTTGTATTTCGACACGTAGATCTGTCCGCCGAGGAAGAGCAGCTGCAGCACCTCGAAAGCGACGGCGCAGATGAATCCAGCGATGGCGGCATATTTGAAGGCCACCTTGGTGTTGGGTATGAGCCAGAAGCAGAGGGT
The DNA here is from genome assembly GCA_030524805.1 of Bacteroidales bacterium. GTDB lineage: Bacteria > Bacteroidota > Bacteroidia > Bacteroidales > Muribaculaceae > Lepagella. The sequence goes on from JAUNFY010000053.1 coordinate 8,995, forward strand.
GAAGGCGCACCAGCAGAGAATCACCGGCGTGAGCTCGAGCGCGAAGTTGACGAGTGGCGTCATGAAGCTGAACGGCACAACCGCCACTACCGTAGTGGACATGAAGATGGAGATGCCCGAACTCAATATCATCAGTATTGGGATGAGCAGGAAGATTGCGATGTAGTCGCGCACTTTCTGCACAATGTTGCGGTTGGTCTTTATGTCCCAGATGTTGTTGAAGGCGTCTTCAATGTTGCTGAGCAGCGAGATGAGGGTCCAGAGCAGGATTATGATGCCTATGCCCATGATGAGTCCCGACGATGCCTCGGCGAGGTAGGAATCCACAAATTTGAGTGCTGCGGCGATGGCTTTCGACTGGGAGGGGAAATAGGTGTAGAGTTCGTCCTGCACTATTCCCTGCAGCCCGAATCCCTTGCTGATGGCCAGCAGCATGGCGAGCGCCGGCACCATGGCAAACACCGTCTGATAGGTGATGGCCATCGACTTTATCTGCAGGTCGCGGTTGAGAAACGACTGCACGGTGAGGTTCACGGTCTTGAGCACCCTCACTCCCGCCGTGTTTCTGGAGTCGGACCATACGCCGGAGATGCAATATTGCACGTATCCTTTTATTTTGTCGACCAAGCGGCCGAAGAATCCCTCTTTCTTTTCCACTGTGTTTTTCGTTTTTTTTAGATATCAGCAGTTTTGTGTGTCTGCAATTTTACGTGTCAGCAGTTTTGAGTATCTGCAATTTTATGTGTACGCAGTCGGCAAGCGGCGGCGTTTCAAATAAAAAAGGGGGCGGGATTTAAGCCCCGCCCCGGATTATAAGAAGCAGAAGAGATATAAGCCGGGTTATGTAGGTATCAGCAGGAAGCCCAACTGCCGACCCGTCTGTCATTTATCTTGACCTGCTGTTGCCAGCAGGCTCTGGCACGAATGCCAAGCAGCCTACCCCCCGGCAATGGACGAGCAATCCTTAGCTGCCGGTGTATTTGGCCTTGCAACCCATAGGATGTGCGGCATGCCGTGTCGCCACGGCACCCGGTGGGCTCTTACCCCGCCTTTTCACCCTTACCCCGATGCCCGAAGGAATCGAGGCGGTCGTTTTCTGTCACATTATCCCCGACGTCGCCGCCGGCTTGCCGTTGACAAATATGGTGCTCTGCGTTGCCCGGACTTTCCTCTTCATGCGCCCGGCATGAAGCGACAGACCTCTCTTCTGCATTTTTTTTCTTTACCTATATATACGTTTTTCCACCCCGAAAGGTTTTCCCGCGCGTCGGATTCTTTGTCATAGCCCTGTGAGACGTGCTATTATGGCGGCTATTTCCTCTGGCTCGAAGCGTGAGCCGTCGATGGTGAGATGGTAGTTGTCGGCCACTCCCCAGTTTTTGCCTGTGTAATAATTGTAGTAACCCTGGCGGTTGCTGTCGGCTTTCTTGATGGCGCACATCGCCTCCTGCAGGGTGGAGGCCTCTCCGCGGCGAATCAGGTTGTGGCCTCGCCATTCGAGTGGTGCGTGAATGAAGACGCTGAGAAGCCCCGGGTGGTCGCGCATGATGTAGTCGGCCGTTCGGCCCACTATCACGCAGCTTCCCTCCTGGCAAATCTGCCTGATGACGTTGGTCTGGGCCTCATAAAGCGCCTCCTTGCTGATGGGGGAGGTGGCGTAGGTGTCTAAAATGCCGTATTTGCCCGGGATTATGCTGCCGAAGAGCGAAGGTTTCTTTTCGTCGGCGTTAAGCAATATCTCGGGGTCGTAGCCATAGTGGGATGCCACCTTGCTTATTATCACCTTGTCGTAGTAAGGTATGCTGAGGCGCTTGGCCAGTGCCATCCCGACTTTTCTTCCGCCGCTTCCATACTGGCGGCCGACCACGATTATATGATTCTCACTTTTTTTCATTGGTATGATGATCAGTCTGTGTTGCTGCCCGGGCTTTGCGTGGTGGAAAGCAGAGGCAGCCTCTATACATTATTTTAACATTTTTAGGGCTATTTTAGTTATCCGCATTGCCGAAAAAATAAAAAATGGGCTCGCCTCTTCGTTTTTTTGGCGTTAAAAAACGGTAGTTTCGAATATTTTGTGTAAATTTGCGCTTTGATAGCGCTCTGAAGAAACGCCTGCAGATGGTTTTTGGAGCGCGAAATCAGAATGATATGAGTGATATATTGAAAAATCTTAGTGGGGACAAGGACGGGATGGCAACGTATGACTATATAGTCAATCATGTCGACACCTGTCTTGACTCGATGCCCGAACTCATCGACAATCTCAAGCGTGTCGATGCGAACGGTCAGTTCCTGTCGTCTACCGCCAGGTTCCTCAGCGCTGTCGACAGCGAGAAGTTTTCGAAATACATTCCCCTGCTCGTGGAGGGAGCCATCGAGAAAGACCGCGAACGCCGCTACATCGGCTCGTTGCTACAGGCCATCTGGGGCAGCGACTACATGGACCGGGCTGAAGAACTGAAAGCTTCCGACGACAACTTCAGGAGAATATTCAAAAGAATCTATCACGGCAGCGGTATATGATGAAAAAGAAATTTGTCACACCCCTTGCGGTAGCAGCCGTGGTGGCTGCGGCCGGCGCTGTCGCCTTCGCGGCCGGCCGGCAGACCGAACAGGGAGAAAATATTAACGTTTTGAGCAATCAGCAGATCAATCCTACCGATTCAGTGCCGGCAGGTCCGACACTTGATATCGCCACTACGGCAGGCGAGATAAAGATCCGTCTTTACGACGACACCCCCCTTCACCGCGACAATTTCCTCAAGCTCGCGCGCGAGGGCTTCTACGATGGCGTGTTGTTCCATCGCGTCATCGACGGCTTCATGGTGCAGACCGGCGATCCCGATTCCCGCACCGCCGAAAAGGGAGCCATGCTCGGCTCCGGCAACCCCGGCTATACCATCCCCGCCGAAATCGACTATCCGCGCCACTACCATAAATATGGCGCGCTGGCAGCAGCCCGCACCGCCGACCAGATGAACCCGAAGCGCGAGAGCAGCGGTAGCCAGTTCTATATCGTGACCGGAAAGAAATACAACGAGCCCACGCTCGCACGCATGCAGGAGATGGCCGCGCAGAAGCAGCTGCAGGAATATTTCATGAAGCTGCAGCGCGAGAACGTAGACACCATCAAGGCTCTCCGCCTTGCCAAAGACTCCGTAGGCCTCGAGAATCTGCGTCAGCAGCTCATCAGGCAGACGGAGGAAAAAGTGCATCCCACGCCTATGACGCCGCAGATGATAGCCGACTACACCACCCTCGGCGGCACGCCGCATCTCGACGGACAGTATACTGTCTTCGGCGAAGTGCTCGAAGGCATGGACGTGGTGGAGAAAATCCAGAAAGCGGCCACCGATGCCCACGACCGCCCGGTAGACGATATCAAGATACTTTCGGTAAAAGTAGAAGAATAAATTACACCCCTTATAACCTCATCATGCCATGACCGACGAAGTGATGAACGTTCCCGAAGTGGAACTCCCCGAAAACCCTGTCGGAGCAGCAGCTCCCGAAGAATGTGAGGAAGAGCGGAAACCCCGCTTCTCCGAAATGAACAAAACTGAATTGCTCGACGCTCTCCGCGCCATCGTGGAGGGGGAAAAAGCCACCTGCCACCATGAGGCGCAGGCCATCAAAGGCGCCTACTTCGCCCTGCGGAGCAAGGAGACCATGTCTGAACTCGACGCCTTTGTAGAGGCCGGTGGAAAGCCCGAGGAGTTTGTCTCCACTCCCGATGAGGGTGAGGCCGAGATGCGCGACCTGCTCGCAAGATTCCGCGACATCCGCGCTGCCTGGCTCGAGGCCGACAGGAATACACGCGAGGCTAACCTCGCCAAAAAACAGGAAATACTGGCAAGCCTGAAGGAAATAGCCGCCGACATCGACAATGTGGGCGTCAATTTCCAGAAATTCCAGGACCTTCAGAAGCAGTTTAAGGAAAAATCAGATATCCCCGACACGGCTGTGACCGGAATCTGGAAGGAATTCCAGACAGTGGTCGAACTCTTCTACGACCAGCTGAAGATGAACAAGGAACTCCGCGACCTCGACTTCAAGAAGAATCTCGAGGTGAAGCGTCAGCTCGTGGAGCAGGCCAAGGAGCTTGCCGCCAACGAGGACGTGGTGGATGCCATCAACCGCCTGATGATACTTCACAACGAATGGCGCGAGACCGGCCCCGTGGCAAAGGAATTCCGCGAGCCTATCTGGGAGGAATTCCGCGAGGCTTCGGCGGTGGTGAGGAAGAAGCATCAGGATTATTTCGAGAAGCGCAAGGCCGACGAGGCCGCCAACGAGGCCGCAAAGGAGCAGCTCTGCGCAGAGGCCGAGGAAATAGTGGCCGCACTTCCCGACTCATACGTGGCATGGGACGAGACCACCAAGAAGGTGATCGATCTCCAGGCCCGCTGGAAAGAGGTGGGTTTCGCTTCGCGCAAGGCCAACAACGCCCTCTATTCCCGCTTCCGCGCCGCCTGCGACTCTTTCTTCAAGGCCAAGGCTGACTACTTCCACAAGATGAAGGAGGAATACAACGAAAACCTGCGCCGCAAGGAGGAACTTTGCGTCAAGGCAGAGGCTCTCGCTTCGGAGCCCAAGATCGGCGAGGCCGTGGAGGCAGTGCAGCGTCTGCGCGATGAGTGGAAGAAGATCGGCAGCGCAGGCCGCCGTCATTCCGACGAGGTGTGGAACCGTTTCTCGATCGCATGCAACGCAGTCTTCGAGCGTCGCAAGTCGGAGAACGGCGACCGCCGTAAGGAAGAGAACGCCAATCTGGAGACAAAGCGCGGCATCATAGCGCGCCTTCGCGAACTGCCCCTCGACGGCGACCGCAAGCAGCTTCTGCAGGATGTGCGCGCCCTTCAGGAGCAGTGGAACGCCACAGGCCACGTGCCCTTCAAGCTCAAGGATGCGCTCCGCGGCGAATACCGCGAGATATGCGATAAGATCTACGGCAGCCTCGACGAGCGCCAGACCCGCAACAGCATGAAGCGCTTCGAGCAGAAGGTGGAAGACATCAAGGACGACGATGCAAAGGTAAGGAAAGAGCGCGACTTCCTCCAGCGTCAGCTCGAGGCAAAACGCAACGACCTGAAGACCTATCACAACAACATGGGCTTCTTCAACGTGAAGTCGTCGGCCGGAAATTCCATGCTCAAGGATCTCGAACGCAAGATCAAGCAGATAGAGCAGGACATCGACCAGATCCAGCAGAAGCTCAAGATGCTCTGATGTAAGCAAACTTATTGTAGGGAATGTTTGTTAAGAGTGTATAATGACGATACCATTATACACTATGAAAAACATTCTTACCTTGATATTGGCGACCTTGCTGTCGGCAGCCGCAGTGCATGCCGACAGCAAGGTCGGCCTCGTTCTGAGCGGCGGGGGAGCCCGCGGCATCGCCCACATCGGAGTGATAAAGGCATTGGAGGAAAACGGCATACCGGTAGATTACGTGGCCGGCACGTCGATGGGCTCGATAGTGGGTTCGCTTTATGCGTGCGGGTGGAGTCCCGACTCGATGATCAACATGATGACCTCGCCCGAATTCCTCAACTGGAGCGCGGGAGTGGTGAGTCGCGACAACCTCACCCTCGTCAGCCTTCCCGACCCGTCGCCGCAGTGGATCAGCGGAAGTTTCGGCGGCAACGCGGGCAGCAGCTCATCGTCGGGAATCCTTCCGAAGAGTTTCGTCAATCCCACTCCCATGAACATCGAGTTCCTGAAACTCTACGAGCCCTACACCAAGGCCTGCGGCGGCGATTTCGACCGCCTCTTCGTGCCCTTCCGCTGCGTCTTCTCCGATGTCTACCGCAAGCACAAGGTCGTTTGCCGCAAGGGGTCGCTCGGGCAGTCGGTCAGGGGATCGATGTCGTTTCCGCTCGTCTACCGCTCGATCGAGGTCGACAGCATAGTGGCATTCGACGGCGGCATCTATGATAATTTTCCCGTCGACGTGATGCACGAGGATTTCGATCCCGGCTTCATCATCGGCGTGTCGGTGTCGCGTCCCGACGGCAAGCCGAAGGTGGGCAACATGTATTCCGAACTTGAAGACCTCATAATCCAGAACAACGACTATTCGCTCAATCCGGAATGGGGCGTCAAGATCCAGGTGCCGGTGTCGGAGTTCGGCACCCTTTCATTCGACAAGGCAGAGGAAATCTACCGCATCGGCTATGAGACCGGCCTCCAGTTTGTCGACTCCATCAAGAGCCGTATCAGCGTTCGCCGGGCGCCCGGGGAGGTTGCCGCGCGGCGTGAGCGGTTTGCCGCCGCCGTGCCCGAAGTGCGCTTCGACTCCATCGCCACTCCCGGCCTGACGCAGAAGGAGCGTGAATATATGCTGTCGGTGTTTGAGGGCAATCAGGGAATCGGCGGAGGACTCACGATAGAAGACGTCTACGGCTCCTACTACGACGCCGTGTCGCAGGGATATGTCGATGAGCTCCTTCCCGAGGCGTCGGGCGATGTGCTCGTGCTGAAGACCTCGCTCAAGAAGCCCTGGCGGTTTGGCGCCGGAGGATGGCTCACTACAGGTGTGGGCAGTTTCATGTATGGAAGCATCGGGTTCAACACCCTCGGCCGCAACTCGCTCGACACCGACCTCTCGGTCTGGATCGGCCAGTCTTATTTCGCAGCCTATCTCAAGGGGCGGCTGAGGCTCGGCACGCAGAATCCCTCATATATAGCGCTCGACTTCCTTGCCTCGCGCAAGAAATACTACGACGGGTTGCCGTTTTTCTTCTCAACCGACAACATCAGCTCGTTTATCGGCCACGACCTTTTCGGACGTTTGGCCTACGAGCGTGGACTCGATCGTCCGTCGCTGCTGAGGGCCGCGTTGTCGTATGGTTCGCAGTTTGATGTGAGGCGCACGAAAGTATCAGTCGAATATCTTTATGACACTCTCGACGAGAAGACCTTCCCCAAGTCCGGGCGCAAGGTGCACCTCTCGGTGAGCGGCAATCGGTTGATCTCCCATCGGAGCGAGAGCCGCGGGGAATCGGCATGGCGGCTGAATGCGGAGGCTTTGTGGAACAATTATTACTCTATCGGTCAGAATATCAGCGTGGGAGCCCTCGCGCAGGGTGGAGTGTCGGCAGGCCGCAGATTCAGCAATCTATCCACCAATCTATTGACATCCACCCCCTTCGAGCCGATAGAACTGCTCGGCAACTGCTATCTTCCCGAGCTGAGGGGCGACGACTATGTGGCTCTCGGTGCCATTCCGGTGTGGAGTCCGGTGTCGAGGTTCCAGTTGCGGGGCGAGGCATACGCCTACAGCAAGTTCAGGGGCGACGACGGATGGCGCGCGCCATTCCGCAAAACCGAGTTTATCGGGCGCGTGTCGGGAGTCATAACTCTTCCGTTCGCATCGCTTTCTCTCTCGGCGTCGTATTCCACACCGCTTCATGGCTGGAATTTCGCGGTCTCGCTCGGATGGTATGTCGACGCGCCGCGTCAGTGAAGCGCGTCGAGGAGCTGCTGTTCGTCGGGCATGTCGAGGTCGCTGAAGAGGGCCGTCACCTGCAGGTCGGTGTCCGAGATGTAGATGCGGGGTATCCCCGACGAGGCGAAGAGGTTGAAGATGCTTCTGTCGGTCTGCGCGGAGTAGGGGAGTGTCAGGCCGTTGGCTCTCCAGTATTCTGCCACTTCGCGCGCCCCTTCCTCGCGGCTGATGCAGATGGTGGCGACATCGGCGCGGCATTGTTCCGCTACCCGGTCGATGACCGGAAGTTCCTTCCTGCAGTCGGCGCAATCAGTATTGAAAAATACTATCATCGAGCGCCTGCCTCGCAGCGAGTCGGTGTTGAGCCGGCGGCCGTCGTCGGTGGTCAATTCAAAAAATGGCAAAGTGTCGCCTATTCCTACATATTCCTTGCTTTCGGGTATATCCTCAGTGATGCACGCGGTGCACACGGCGGCCGCGAGAATAAAAGCGGAAATCTTGCGAATCTTCTTGAATGGGACAGGTGACATTGTGGTAATTTTTGGACACAAATTTACGAAATTTTTCACAATAAACCCAATAATTTGTCAAAATTTTGGAAAAACCGCACTTAGCCGTTTGTTAATTCTTAATAAAAGTTAAAATCGGGGGGTATTGTTAAGTGCTGTTAATTAATTTGCATTTAACCTTTTTGTAATATAATTTTGCACCCACATAACTCACGAAAATCACTTAATCTCTATCTTTCAGGGATTTACAACACATCATAAAAATAGGGTCGAATACCGACACATACTAGACGACAATTTTAATAAGATATATAATAATCTGCTTTATGAAGATAAAGTGTTTTTTATTCTTGTTGATTTTTTCTGTCTTCAAATGTCTTTATTCAGATGCACAGAGTGTAGCTTTGAAGACAAATCTAGTTTACGATGCCACAGCCAACGCGAATCTGGCGGTAGAAATGCAGGTGGCGCCAAAATGGACTGTCGAACTTTCCGGCAATCTCAACCTTTGGAAATTTTCCGAGGGGAAGCAGTGGCGTAACTATGTGGTTCAGCCTGAAGTGCGCTACTGGCTTTGCGACACGTTTTCAGGACATTTCTTCGGCGCCCATCTCTTCGGGGGCCAATACAACATCGGCAAGGTAGACCTTGGCTTCTCGATGCTCGGCACGGATTTCAGCAAACTGAAAGACATGCGCTATCAGGGATGGTTTACCGGCCTCGGTGTGGCCTACGGCTACGACTGGATCATCAACCGCCACTGGAACGTGGAGGCTGAGATCGGCATAGGCTGGGCATATACACGCTTCGACAGTTACCCCTGCGCTCACTGCGGCTCGAAAATCGATTCCGACCGGCCGCACAACTACTTCGGCCCCACAAAGCTGGCCGTCAATATCGAATATCTGTTTTGACTCACCTTCAATAAATTGCATGAATATGAAACGGCTTTCCTTAATCAGTATCGCTGTTGTCACATGTGAGATGGCTTCGGCACAGATACCTGCGGTGGATTCATACGACGTGGTGCGCCACGACAATTCGCAGAAGGACTGAAATGTATGAATAGACATAAACGAATATGAATAGCAAGTACGCATTATATCAGCGAGTTGAATGTGGGTTGAATGTTAATAAATTCATGGTAGTTCTTTTCAACGCACTTTTTGTTGTGCAAAAACGTTATACTTGCACAACGCATATAAATTCGCACAACGACTATGGAAAGAATAACGATTTACCTCCGCACAACAAAGACCAGCGGCAAGATAAAACTCAGGTTTCGTCTGACTGAAGGCCGGAGTGTGCAGCTCTTTCATAAGAGCGATATTGAGGCCGACCTCAATGACCTAAAGAAGTTCAACCCTGACGGTTCTCTTAAGCCTCGCATTACTGTATATAACGAGGATTTGCGAAAGGCATTGGACAGGGAAATTGACGCCATGCGTGAAGCCTATTCCCAACTTAAACAGAACGCCGCAAACGGAACAGATTTTGACGCAAAGGATTTTGAATTGCGGATAGACATGATACTCAACCCGGATAAATATGATGCGGACAAGGCTTCGCGTAAAGAGAGCCTGATTGAGCGATTCCGCAGATATATTGCCGGACTGAGGGAATTCGGCACGGTGGCTCCGTCAAGAGCCGACATCTACAAGACCACCTGCGACAAACTGGAGCGCTATCTCATCATAACAAAGAAATCCCGCTACCTGCCTGAAAATTTCACTACTGAGGATATATGGGGCTTTCGCGATTTTATAATCAATGAATACAAGTATGTTGCCAAATATCCAAGGTTATACGACGGATTAAGAAAGACCTCCGTACCACAGCATGTTGCAACCCAAAATACGGCAACGGCAAAACTCAGGACGCTCCAATCCTTCTTTAACGACCTTGAGGGCGATGACGAGATAGTCAAGTCGCCTTTCAGACGACTTTCAAGAGGCAGAAGGAATGAAGTGATGAGAGAACAGTACGACGAACCATATTTCCTGTATCACGAAGAGTTTCAGACTATCTTGAAAACGGAAGTGCCGGAATCATTGTCCTCCACCAAAGATGCCTTCCTCCTTCAATGTGCGATAGGCTGCCGCATCAGCGATTTCAGAAAACTCACGATGGATAATATCGCAGTAACAGAAGATGGGATACCTTATGTCAGGTATCTTCCGAAGAAAACCATGAGGGCTCAACTCGACCGCAAGGAGAAAACCACTCCCTTGATGCTGTTTGCAGTTGAAATCATCAGGCGGAAAGGATTTGATTTCGATGTAGTCAGACACAATCCCGGTACCAATATGTATAACAAGAAAATCAAGGAACTGCTTGAATATTGCAAAATAAACCGCATAGTCAGCCGATTCAACGAGGCATCGGGAACAATGGAGAGAGTTTCGTTAAGCTCGTTAGGCAGTAGCAAACTGTGTCGCAAGACCCACATTGACATGGCAAGCAAAGTGCAGGTAAATATGTATGCCACCGGGCATCATTCCATCGGAAGCTCAGCAGTAGGTCATTACTCTGTGCTTGAGATTCGTGACCTCTTTATCCTTCTTTGCGCGGCTTTTCGCCAACCACAGTTCCGGGTTGACGGAAATCTCAATGTGATTTCAGAGTTGGAAACAATAATGTGATACAGTCCGAAAGGTGATATATGGGCAGAAAGTCTGCCAAAAGTTTGCCAAAAGAACCGGAAGCCGCAGAACTGATGTTTTTTATCAGGCTATTAAGCTGATTATGTGAGAAATTTGTTGTACCTTTGTAATTGAATTAGTAAAAGGAGATAAAAACTATGGCAATGATAATTAAAACATCCCCCGAACTTTGGGGCGAAGATGCAAGAATCTTTACCGAGGAAGCGGAGCGCAATGGCAAATTGCCCACGCCAAAACTCTCGGAGTCACAGCGTAAGGTGCTTTCCACCATGTTGGAGAGTGCCAAGAATATTATATTCCCTCCCCGCAAAGGCTGACAATGGCAGAATATAGTTTCGTAGAAAACACCTTTATGGTGCCTTATGCCAAGGAGGTCGCAGATTACTGTGACCCCTTTTCTTGTGGAGATGAAGACCTTGACGATTTTTTCAGCAATGATGTGTTTCTCTATGAGGAGGAATTGCTTGGCAAAACCTATTGTTGGATAAGCCGGGAGAATCAGCGTGAAATTGTAGCGATTGCCACTCTCTCCTACGACGGCATAAAGACCTATACGCTTGACAATCCGTCACGAAATGCTCTCCAGCGAAAGATACCACAGCAAAAGCGTCACCGTAGTTATCCTGCGGTGTTGATTGGTCGTCTCGGTGTGAACAAGGCTTTTCAGGGGCATGGATTGAATATAGGCACTCAGCTCATGGATGTCCTCAAATACTGGTTTGTCGATGAGAACAACAAGGCGGCTTGCCGCTATATGCTCGTTGATGCCTACAATACCGAATCCACTCTGCATTACTACCTGAAAAACGGCTTTAAGCCTCTATATAAGACCGAGCAAGGAGAGAAAGATGCGTTTGGCATATCTGCCGATGAGGATTTGAAAAGCCGGATCTTCTTCTTCGACCTAAAATTGATAACAGCATAATTTCCTCTGCATTTTCTGCATT
>JAUNFY010000054.1:0-12152 GCA_030524805.1 Bacteroidales bacterium
ATTGTGCATTGTGCATTGAAAATTATGCATTGAGCATTGATTATTGAAGTATCGACTTCACTGCGGCCTGGATGGTGCGGCCGTCGGCTCGTCCGGCGAGGCGCTTGGTGGCCACTCCCATCACCTTGCCCATCTCCTTCGCTGAGGTGGCGCCCACCTCGGCTATGATGGCGCGGAGCTCCTTGTCGAGTTCCTCGGCCGATAGCTGCTTGGGAAGATACTCCTCGAGCACCGCTGCCTCGGCCAGCTCGTTGTCGGCGAGTTCCTGACGGGAGTTCTCAACATATATCCGTGCGCTTTCCTTGCGCTGCTTCACCATCTTCATCAGTATCTTGACAGCCTGCTCGTCGGAGAGTTCTCCGTTGGCGCCGGGGGCTGTCTTTGCCTCGAGAAATTCTTTCTTCGCGCCGCGCAGCGCCTCAAGGCGAACTTTCTCGCGGGCTTTCATAGCGGCCTGGATATCGGCCGAAACTGTATCAAAAAGAGACATAATATCGTATATTATCTTTAGAATCGCAAAAATACGGAATTTTTGCTTAAAATCCTAATTATTGGGCGTTTTTTTACACGTTGAAGCGGAAATGCATTATGTCGCCGTCGCACACCACGTATTCCTTGCCCTCCACAGCCATCTTTCCGGCTTCCTTCACGGCCGCCTCGCTGCCGAGCTCCACGAAGTCGTCATATTTGATCACTTCGGCGCGGATGAAACCTTTCTCGAAGTCGGTGTGGATGATGCCGGCGGCCTGCGGTGCCTTCGTGCCGCGCAGGAAGGTCCAGGCCCTCACCTCGTCGGGGCCGGCTGTGAAATAGGTCTGCAGGTCGAGAAGGGCGTAGGCGGCGCGGATGAGGCGGGCCACTCCCGACTCGGTGAGGCCGATGCTCTCGAGAAATTCGCGGCGGTCTTCGTAGGTTTCGAGCTCAGCTATCTCGCTCTCGGTCTTGGCGGCCACCACGAGGATTTCGGCTCCCTCTCCTTCCACTGCCTTGCGCACTGCCTCCACGTAGGCGTTGCCCGTGGCGGCGGAGTCGTCGTCGACGTTGCATACATACATCACCGGCTTGTTGGTGAGCAGGAAGAGATCGCGGGCGAAAAGCTGCTCGTCTTTGGTCTCGAACTGCACGCTGCGCGCAGGGCGTCCCGCCTCAAGAGCCTCCTTGTAGGCTTCGAGCACCCCGGTCTGCAACTTCGCAGCCTTGTCGCCGGCGGCCGCCGCCTTCTTGGTCTTAACCAGACGCGAGTCGATGGTCTCGAGGTCTTTTATCTGGAGTTCGTAGTCTATTATCTCCTTGTCGCGCACGGGGTCGACGGTGGCGTCGACGTGCGTGATGTTGTCGTCGTCAAAGCAGCGGAGCACGTGGAGTATCGCATCCGTCTCGCGGATGTTGGCCAGGAACTTGTTGCCCAGGCCCTCGCCCTTCGATGCGCCCTTCACAAGGCCGGCGATGTCTACGATTTCCACTGTGGCGGGCACCGTGCTCCGCGGATTGCACATCTCCACAAGTTTGTTAAGCCTTTCGTCGGGCACCGTGATCACGCCCACATTGGGCTCGATGGTGCAGAAAGGGAAGTTGGCGCTTTGCGCCTTAGCGTTGCTCAGACAGTTGAATAATGTGGATTTGCCCACGTTGGGCAAACCTACTATACCGCACTTAAGTGACATTACTATTCTATTTATATTGTATTCTTACTTGAAGGCCAATCATTACGATTGGCCTTCAAGCCCTGTTTGTCAGGATTTTGATTTCACATATTCGTCGATGGCGCGGGCGGCCTTGCGTCCGGCGCCCATGGCGAGGATCACCGTGGCCGCGCCCGTCACCGCGTCGCCGCCGGCGAAGACGCCCTGGCGCGTCGTGCGCCCGTCCTCATCGGCCACCAGGCATCCGCGACGGTTGGTGTCGAGTCCTTTCGTCGTGCTCTTTATAAGAGGATTCGGGCTGGTGCCGAGCGCCATTATCACGGCGTCGCACTCTATCTCGAAATTGCTCCCCTTCTTCTCCACCGGGCTCCGGCGGCCGCTTTCATCAGGCTCGCCGAGCTCCATCTCCACGCATTCCAGACCGCGCACCCAGCCCTGTTCGTCGCCGAGCACCCTCACCGGATTGGTCAGCATGCGGAATTCGATGCCTTCCTCCTTGGCGTGGTGCACCTCCTCGCGACGCGCCGGAAGCTCTGCCTCCGAACGGCGGTAGACGATCACCGACTCCGCACCTAGGCGCTGAGCCGTGCGCACGGCATCCATAGCGACGTTGCCGCCGCCTACCACCACTACCTTGCGGGCTTCAAAAACCGGGGTGTCGTAGCAGTCGTCGTAGCCGTGCATCAGGTTGGCACGCGTCAGATATTCGTTGGCCGAGAACACTCCGTTCAGGTTCTCTCCCTCTATGCCCATGAAGCGGGGCAGACCCGCGCCGGAGCCCACGAAGACGGCATCGTAGCCCTCCTCGTCGAGCAGATGGTCGATCGTGGTGGTGCGGCCCACTATCACGTCGGTCTCGAACTCTACGCCGAGACGCTTCAGCGACTCTATCTCCTTCTCCACTATCATGTCTTTCGGAAGGCGGAATTCCGGTATGCCATACACGAGCACGCCGCCGAGCTTATGAAGGGCCTCAAACACCTTCACTTCATAGCCCCACTTGGCGAGGTCGCTGGCGCAGGCGAGGCCGGCGGGGCCTGAGCCTACGATGGCCACCTTGCGGCCGTTTTTCTGTATCTCCGGAACCGGTTCCGACCCGGCATTCGCTATCTTCCAATCGCCCACGTAGCGTTCCAGCTTGCCGATGGCCACCGGTTCGCCCTTGATGCCGAGCACGCAGCTGCCTTCACACTGCGACTCCTGCGGACACACGCGGCCGCACACCGAGGGGAGCGACGAGTCGCGCGAGATCACGGCCGCCGCCCCTGCCTCGTCGCCTTCGGCGAGGGCATGGATGAAGCCGAGGATATCCACATGCACCGGGCAGGCCCCCACGCAGCGTGGATTGCGGCAGTTGAGGCAGCGCGACGCTTCGGTCAGCGCTTCCTCGCGGTCGTAGCCGTAGCAAACTTCTTCAAAATTGGTGGCGCGCACTTTCGGGTCTTGTTCGCGCACCGGCACTCTTGGTATTCTATTCGCCATGGCACTTGCACTTATGGGTTTCGGGATTAGTCTTCTTGTTGCCTCTAAACATATTCTGGCGCCTCATGGCCTCGTCGAAGTCCACCTGCCAGGCATCGAATTCAGGACCGTCCACGCAGGTGAATTTCGTTTCGCCACCCACGCTGACGCGGCATGCGCCGCACATTCCGGTGCCATCCACCATCAGCGCGTTAAGGCTAACCACGGCGGGTATGCCGTGATTCTTCGCCGCCAGCGTGGCGAACTTCATCATTATCATAGGGCCGATTATCACGCAGCGGTCGTAGCTGCGGCCCTGGTTGTCGATCAGGTCGTTCATCAGCGCCGGCACCATGCCGTGGAATCCCGCCGAGCCGTCGTCGGTGCAGAGGTGCACGTCGGCCACCTTCTTCATCTCGTCGACGTAGGTGAAAAGACCGGCCGTCTTGGCGCCTATCACCACGTCGGCCTTCACTCCATGCTCATGGAGCCATTTGGCCTGCGGATATACCGGTGCCGTGCCGACGCCTCCCGCCACGAAGAGCACCTTCATGCCCTTCAGCTCGTCGTCGCTGAGCTCCACAAGGTCGGAGGGGCGACCGAGTGGGCCGGCGAAGTCGGCGAAAGCCTCCCCTTCCTCGAGAGAGTTTATCTTCTGCGAGGAGATGCCGATGGTCTGGGTCACGATCGTCACCGTGCCTTCCTCGCGGTCGTAGTCGCAGATGGTGAGCGGAATACGCTCCCCATATTCATCGGTGCGAACTATCACGAACTGGCCCGGAAGCGCCGACTCCGCCACACGCGGGGCAAGCACCTTCATCTCGGTGATATTAGGCGATAGGACGCGTTTGCTGACTATCTTGAACATTCTATCTATAGTTTTTAAATTAGGAATTTCATAATAAGCAAAATACAAATGCAAAGTTACAAAAATAATAAAAAAAAGCCAAATTTTAAGCAATCTAAACGTCCATCCTCAGCCCCGCTCCCTCCCAAGCCTGCATAAAAGCAGCAGCCGCTCCCCCGCGCATCCCCCGCGCATCAGTGATATATGTTACTATGCGCCGCACAAGGTGCGGCGTAAATAGCCATCCCCAGCCTTCAAAAGCAAGCCCCCGCAAGCAAAAAATAAAAGCCGGGGCTGCCTCACGCAGACCCGGCTTTCGGAGTAGTGTTTATATTTCGGAATGTGTGTTTTCTTTACTTCTTGAAGTCGAAACGCAGGAAGCTCATCTTGGAAGCATCCGATTTGCGCGAAGGAGTCTTCGCCTTGGCGTTGGCCTGTACGCTTCCTACCTTATAGTAAGCCTTCACAGCGTGGGTCAGACCACGGGCAGGTGCCAGATTGCGGCTGATCGACTTGCCGAGGCGCGCTGCATTGCGGCCGGGCTTCGAGGCAGGTGCCGAAGCATCAAACTCGAGAGTGAAGTCTGCATCGCAGAGATACGGACCCTCCTCACCGGAGTAAGCCACGAAATTAGAATTCTGAGCTGCTCCGTTGAAGGCATTGAGCGTCACTGTATTGTCCTTGTAGGTGCCCCACATGATGTCGGGAATTTCCGAAGGATCGGTGCCGTTGGCCATGTAGTAGTAGGAAAGGCTCATTACGCTCAGGGCATCTCCGCCGTCGCGCACGCCGGTGTCAGCAAGCGGGAAGTATACGTGGTCGGGATCGGATGCGTCGAATACGATGCTGCCGAAATCAGCCACTTCCAGACCATACTCCTCAAATTCCTTGAAAGGATTGGCGATGCGGTAAAGACCTTCATAGTCGTCGCTCTTCTGCACAGTCACCTCCATCGGGAAGTCGGCGAAGTTGGGCGCTACGAAGAGTGCGGCAATCATGTTGTCGGTATAGACAGCATCTTCGCTCACTGTGGTCCAGCCCACCCAGGGATTGAATGTGTCGTAATGGAAATTCACATACGCGTTGCTCTTGGCCTCGAGGCCATTGACGTTATCTGTATGGAATGCTACGGCCACCACTGTATAGTCTCCCTCGGAGGGGAACGAAAGTGTGATGTTCTGCGAAACGCCTTCGAGTATGTTGATATCATAGTCGGTAGTGGCATTCTCAGGATCAATCACCTGCTTGGAGATGCCCTCCACAACTTCAAAGTATTTATCCTCGTCCATCACGACATCGCCATCCTCGTTCTCCTTAAGAAGAGAATTCACCACTGTGTAGGCAGAATATTCCACGTGCGATGTAGCATCATAACCTATCACGATATAGTCTTTATTGTCAATCTTGACCTGACCCTTGTCGGTAAGCGAGATGCTATAGTCGTTTGTGTCAAGATATCCGGCGAGATTGATGGTCCAGTCGGCCGGATTGAATGCACCCTCATCATCGTAGCACATCACATTAAGAGTGAACACACCGGTGATATCATCGAAATAAGATGCGTTGGGGAATCGGTTGGGCATGTAAGTATGGGCATCAGTAAAGGACGTTGACGGGTCGAGCACGAACACAGTCGGAGTGATGCTGATCGACTTGCAGCCGTCGGAAGTATTGAAAGCCATCACCTGCAGCCATTCGGGATCGTTCATGTCCTTGTTGTGCTCTATGGCAGATTCGTCTTCTTCCTCGCCATTGTAGATCTGCATTATAAATTGCTGAACTGCGTCATTGGAAGGCAAGTGGCGTTCGAAGACACGGATGGGGGCTAATGTCATGGCCTGATAAGGTGCGCCGATGGTGAATGAGCCATAGCCATCACGTCCGAGAGCCTCGTCATATCCGAAAAGTTCCCAATCGGTCATCTGCTCGTTGAGAGCCGTGATCGCTATCGATGCCAGACCATACACGTCTGCATTGGCTTCATCTACAGCGATCGAGAATGTATATTCCTGATTGGGCACCATAGCCGCGAGATCGTATCTCACCTCTATCTGAGTCATATTGTGCTCTGCCTCGAAAGCCACATTTGCAGGAATGCTGAAAATTTCTGCTTCTGCCTGATCGGCAAACGACGGAACGAGCTGCACGGTGAGAGGCTGTGAACTTGCATCTTCTGCACGATAAAGATTTACCATGAACGAAGAGCTTTCTGTGTCTACGATCTGCGACAATGTTGTCGAGGCGAAGAAGACACGCTGCTCATCAGCCGGTTTGGTAGCACTGTCATAGCCCGGCACGTCCTTGCCGTCGCAGGCGGTGAAACCGACAGCAACCATTGCCAGCATAGCGGCGGAAATATATTGCTTGATTTTCATCTTTAGTTACTTTTTTGAAAATTAATTTTCAGTACCGGTCACTGGTGTCGGCATAGGAGCCGGGTTGTTGTTATCAGCCGCAGAGAAGGCCTTGTTGCCGTTTTCCTCTGTCTCGGGGATGCAGAGCAGAAGCACGGGGTCGCCCGGCTGGATATTGTAGGTGTATTCCTCCTGGAAGCCTGCGCCTATGCGGTCGATAGGTTTGTTCAGACGCATGAGGTCGAAATAGGAAAGACCTTCGCCGAAGAGTTCGACACGACGCTGCATCCATACCTCGTTCTGCACTTCTTCCTTCACGTTGGAGGTGAATTTATACTTCGGGTCGCGATATGTTTTTACGAATGCCACCAGATCCTGCGATGCTCCTTGGGGGTCACCGCCCATGGCCTTGGCCTCGGCTGCTATGAGATACATTTCCTCGATACGCATCAGCGGTATGTCGCAGGCATTCTCGCTTGTGCCGAGCACATCCTGATAGGGAGCGAACTTCACCTGAGTGTAGGCCGGCATCTTGTTGGCCTCGCAATAGTTCTGCTGAGCCTCTGTGAGATTTGTGCTTACACTATATTCGTTGAGGAACCATCCTTTGCGGCAGTCGGTGTTGGGAATAGCGTTGTAAAGGTTTACATTCACCCTGCGCCATGCGCCCACGCTGCAGTAGCCGTAAGAGAACGAACCCATGTGGCTGGGGAAGTTGACGATACCCGAAGTGACCACGAGGTCGGTAGTGGCGATTGCGATACCAAGCATCCAGTTGGAAGCCGTGATGTCGCCGAAGCCAGGCTGCGATGCGGCGCTGATGCTGAGCGGTGCGCCGCGGAAGTTGGCGATCGCTGCCTGAGCATCCGAGAGAGCCTCCGCCCAGTTGTTCATGACAAGATTCACGCGGGCACGAAGGCCGTAGGCTGCTGCAAGCGAGAGGAAACGCTTGGGTTTCGACTCAATGACATTCTCAGGCTGCAGCTGGCTCTTGCTGATATATTCGATAGCCTTGTCGCAGTCTTCCACAATCTGCTTGTAGACTTCTGCCACAGTGGAGCGGGGGCAGCCGTTGGCCGTCACGTCCTCTTCGTTTTCCTCAGTGATGATCATCACGCAGGCTTTGTCTTCATTACCTTTGTAGGTGAACTGATAGGTCTGCGCGAGGAGGAAGTAGTCGTAGGCACGGAAGCCATGGGCCTGACCGAGATAGAACTGAATTTCGGGATCCTCAGTCTCCGGGTCGAGGTTTTTGAAAGCTGCGTTGCAGGCAAAAATCTGACGATATGCGTTGCCCCATGTGAAGCGGGTGTAATAGGCAGTCTTGGAGCAGTCCTTCATCTCAACTTGCGATGAGAACCAGTTGTAGCCCGTAGATTCGCTCACAAGGTCGATGCCACGGGAGTCGGAAGAGAGCATGAGGCCCGGGAAACCTATATCGCAGTGCACGTTGGCGTCCTCACCTAAGATTTGCATACAGCCCGAGAAGAGAGCCGTGATACCGGCGATGGCAGCCTTGGCTTTTTCCGGATTTGCCTCCACAGCCGCTATTTTCTCCCCTTCGGTGACATACTGGTCCATCGGGATGGTGTCCATCTCGTAGCAACCGCTGAGACCGACGGTAGCTGCCAGACCAAGAGCCGGAAGAATGAAATATTTGGTATTCATAATCGAATGTTCTGTAATGGTTAATATTCAGTTTAGTTAGAACTGTACGCGGATGCCGCCCGAGATGGAGCGGATGGGCGAATAGGTGGAGTTGTCGGATACTTCGTAAGCCTGACGCGGGTCAAGACCGCGGCGTTTGCTCCAGAGAGCCACGTTTTCAGCCGCACCGTAGAAGCGGATGCTTTCTACTCCGAATTTCTTGGTGAACTTCTGAGGAAGTGTGTAGCCGATGGTGATGTTGTTGAGGCTCAGGTAGTCTGACGAAATGAGGAACCTGTCGCTGGTGGAATTTGTATACTGGTCGGCTGCGTTCAGGCGCGGCACGTCGGTATTCTTGTTGTTTTCAGTCCAGCGGTTGAGGATATCAGTGTGGAAATTGCGGCCGTAGTCGTAAGAGGTGTAGCCGTGCATGAGACCCTGGTAGCCGGTATCGACGTTGCGACCACCAAACTGATAAGCGAAGCTCATGCTGAAGTCTACGCCGTAGAGGCTGAGGGTGGTACCGAAACCGCCGTAGGCCTTGGGCATCACATTGCCGGTGGCTGCGCGGTTGGCAACGAGACCCTTGTCGCTGTTGCCGCTGTAGCAGTCGTCCCAGTTGGAAGTCTTGATCTCCTGTCCATCGGTTGTCTTGGCCCAGTAGAGAGCCTCACCGGTGTTGGAATCTACGCCGGCATACTTCACGAGATAATAGTTATACATTGACTCGCCTTCCTTGAAGATGCGCGATCCGGTGATCCACTGTCCGTTTGACACGAGGTCGGCCGGGAGCTTGATGATCTTGTTGGCCATCGACGTGATGTTGGCGTTCACGCTCCACTGTATATCCTTTGTGTTGATGATGTTGGCGGTCAACTCAAGTTCCACGCCGTTGTTGCGCATCGAGCCTACGTTGGCAGGATAAGAGGAGTAGCCGAGCGAGGGACCTGTGGGCAGGAAGAAGAGCATGTCTGATACCTGACGCTGATAGTATTCGATTGTGCCGACAAACATGCCCTGAAGGAAGCTGAAGTCAAAGCCGATGTTGAAGGCGTTGCTCTTTTCCCATGTCAGGTCTTTATTGCCCTTGAATACGAGTGTTGCGTCGGTCCATACGCCGTCGGCGCCTGTTGCCTGATACTGGTCGGTCCAGGCGTAGTAGTAATAGTTTTCGGTGCCGAGATTGTCGTTACCGTTCTGGCCGAAAGAGGCCTTGAACTTCAGCTGGTCGATCCATTCCACCGGCTGGAGGAAGTTTTCCTTCGCGATGTCCCATGCTGCCGACACTGAGAAGAAGTCGCCCCAGCGCTTGTCGGGTGCGAAACGCGAGGATGAGTCGCGGCGGTAGCTTACGTGGCCGAAATATTTGTTGTCGTAGTTATATTTCACACGCACGGGAATGCCGCGGGTGGTGTACTGCACAGGGCGGCTGCCGTAGCCGTTGCGGCGGTCGATGGTGTTGTTCACGTCCCAGCCGTCGTGGCGGTAGAGGTTATAGCCTATGGCCGATACGCTTTCCACTTCATAGTTGTAAGTTTCGTAGCCCACCATGAGATCGATGTTGTGCACATCGTTGAATGTCTTGTTGTAGTTGGCGATGGCCTGGAGGTTGATGGCGCGGCTGCGCTGCGACACCTGATAGGCGCTGCCGCCGCCTTCCGCGCTCTGACCGTAGAAGGGATTATCGAGCGCATGATAGCGGAGATTGCTCAGATAGTAGCCGGCGTTGCCGGTAATGCTCAGGCCGTCTACCGGAGTAAGGGTCATATACCATTTGCCGTCGAATACGTCGGTGAGGTATTCGGTTGTGTTGTAGTAAAGGTTACCTACCGGGTTTGCGAGCGACATGAACTGACGCTTGAAGTTGGTAGAATAGCCGTCGCCGTAGTCGTATACGGGATAGTTGTAGAGAGGATCGATCATCACGTTGCCGTCGGCACCGCGCACGAACATCGGATAGATCGGGGCGATCTGGTTGGCGATATAGAAGATGTTGCCCGAAGAAGTCGCATAGTCAAGGTCGTTGTCACCGGGCATGTCGCTCTTAGAATAGGTATAGGCCATGCTTGTGCCGATCTTCAGCCATTTCTTGGCCTGATAGTCGACAGTGGCACGCGAGTTGAAACGGTTGAAGCCCGATGCCTTCACGATGCCTTCATTCTCCAGGTAGCTGCCCGAGAGGAAATATTTCAGTTTGTCGTTGCCGCCGCTCACGCTCACGTTGTATTCCTGGCGGAAACCGTTGCGCATCGAGTTGTCGGTCCAGTTGTCGGGAGTGTAGTAATAAGTGCCGTCGCTGTAACCGAGCTGCGCGTTGGGGTTGATTTTGCCGTTGCGACCAACGAGATATTCACCGGTCGGCACCGTATAGATCTGATAGCCGGAAGATGTCAGTGTCTTGTTGGCTGCGTTGCGCCATGCAACGTCAGCACTGTAGCCTGCGCCGGTATACTGGTTGTAGAACGATTCATATACGAGTTCATTATACATGTTGGCACCATTGATCACGTTGTAGTTGGGTATTGCACGTGAGTTGGAGCCCCAGCGCATGTCTACAGTCACCTTAGCCTCGCCGCTGCCGCCACGCTTGGTGGTGATCATCACCACGCCATTGGCACCACGCGCACCGAAGAGGGCGGTGGATGCTGCGTCTTTGAGCACTGTCATGGATTCCACATCGTTTGGTGCGATGTCGGAAATCTCTCCTTCGTAGGGCATGCCGTCGAGCACGATGAGCGGGTTGCCGCTCGCGTTGATTGAGCCCATACCGCGCACGCGGATCTTGGCCGATGTGCCGGGAGCGCCGTTGTCCGACTGAAGCTGCACACCTGCAACCTTACCACCGAGCACTGAAGTCACAGACGTAGTCAGAGCGCTTTCGATTTCATCTGCTTTCACTACCGATGCAGAACCGGTGTATTCGCTTCGCTTGGATGTGCCGTAAGCCACTACGATCACATCATCAAGACGGGTGTCTTCAGAAGTCATCACAATTTTCAGATTGCCGTCGGCCGGAATCGACACTTTCTGGGTCGACATGCCTACATAACTCACCTGAAGAGTGTGGCAGTTCTGGGGAACTGTTAACTTAAACCGACCTTCAACGTCTGTCGAAGTACCCTGCGCGCTGCCTGAAGGCAACGGAAGGATAGTTGCACCAATCACTGGTTCATTGTCGGTAGCCGATACAACAGTACCGGTCACGGTGCGCTGCGCCATGGCCATAGCCGAGCACATTACCACCGAAAGGAGAAGAAACAGAATCTTTCTCATACCTTAATGTATTGATTGTTAATTATTGATTATAAACTACTACTGATAGACACATTCCTTGACTAAGGTTTGCATACTATTCCGAATTTAACACTTTATATTAACAAGCACAGCCTGGGCTGCAAAAATTTGTTAATTATAACATAGTAAACAACCATATTGTTAAAAAGTTCAAATAAAATAACATCAAAAATTGCTGTAAAACATTCATTTTGCTATATATCATCAAATTAACTATTTTTAAATTTTAGGAAAAATTTAATTAAAATTTGAAGCGACTTGATTTTTGCCATTTTTATTGCAATTTTATTG
Source organism: Bacteroidales bacterium (assembly GCA_030524805.1). Taxonomy (GTDB): domain Bacteria; phylum Bacteroidota; class Bacteroidia; order Bacteroidales; family Muribaculaceae; genus Lepagella. Next base: position 11,538 of record JAUNFY010000054.1, read on the forward strand.
CAAATAGCAATTTGCAATATCTCTACACCCCTTCCCTCCCGTTTCCACCCCCACCGCTTGCATATTGCACCGCCCCCGGCCACGCGCCGATCTCCGAGCGGCGCACAAATTCACCACCAAAACCAACAAGACGCCGCTCGGAGATCGGCGTCCTACCACAGAGCGGCGCCACAAATTCACCACCAAAGCCAACAAGACGCCGCTCGGAGATCGGCGTCCTACCACCCGGCGGCCACAAAAAGCCCGGTCCCAAAAGCCCCCAGAAAAACGGAGATATCCTGTCCTGTGCCTCGGCAGCATGCCGAGGGTAGAGAAAGCCTCTTCCCTCTTCAAATTCCCTCTCCACAGCCCCTTCCCGCCCCTTCATCCCACCTAAAATTCAAAAAAATCACACAAAAATGCATTTTTTTAAAAAAAAATTTGGTGGACTCAAAAAAAGGTATTAACTTTGCACTCGCAATCGGGCGATTAGCTCAGCTGGTTTAGAGCGTCTGCCTTACAAGCAGAGGGTCTGCGGTTCGAATCCGTAATCGCCCACCGATTCAACAACAATAACTCTTGGGCGATTAGCTCAGCTGGTTTAGAGCGTCTGCCTTACAAGCAGAGGGTCTGCGG
>JAUNFY010000054.1:12252-20540 GCA_030524805.1 Bacteroidales bacterium
TTCGAATCCGTAATCGCCCACGAAAAGAGGATATGCCTGCAAAGCATGTCCTCTTTTTCATTATTCATATCATGATATTCATGATATACCATGATTCTCCATGATATCTCATGATATGCCATGATGAATCAATATCCAATCCGAATAAAAGAAATGACTCTCGACGAAATACAGAATATAAGGATAGAAGACTTCGACTATCCACTCCCCGACGAGCGCATCGCACGTCACCCCCTCGCCGTGCGCGACGCATGCAAACTCCTCGTATGTCGCGACCGACGCATCTCCCACCGCGTATTCAGCGACCTCCCCGACCTCATACCCGCCGGTACTCTCCTCGTGATGAACAACACGCGCGTCATCAACGCCCGCATGGAATTTTTCAGGCAATCGGGCGCCCGCATCGAGATATTCCTTCTCGAACCCCTCGACCCGCGCGACTACGCCGTGGCTTTCCAGACGCGCACCCGCTGCTCCTGGCAGTGCATGGTGGGCAACCTCAAGAAATGGAAAGATGAATGGCTCGAGAAACGCCTCGTCGTCGATGGCCGCGAGATCACTCTCAAAGCCATACGCCATCAGCCGATGCCAGGCAACTCCCACGAAGTGGAGTTTCAATGGTCGGATCCCGATGTCACTTTCGCTTCTATTGTAGAAGCGGCCGGCGCCATCCCCATCCCACCTTATTTAAAAAGAGAATCGGAAAAATCCGACTCCACCGACTATCAGACTGTCTACAGCCGCATCCAGGGCAGCGTGGCAGCCCCCACAGCCGGACTTCACTTCACCCCGCAACTCCTCGAGCAGCTCCGCTCGCGCGACGTGGCGACACGCGAGGTCACTCTCCACGTGGGAGCCGGCACTTTCCAGCCAGTGAAGAGCGACGACATCGGCAGCCACCCGATGCACACCGAGGTGTTTGAGGTGGAGAAAGACCTCGTCGTCACCCTTCGCCGCGCTCTTGAAGAATGCCGTGACATCATGGCCGTGGGCACCACCACCGTGCGCACCCTCGAGTCGCTGCCCATCCTCGGGCTCCAGCTCATGCGCGGCGACGAGTCGCTGAAGGTGAGCCAATGGGAAGCATATTCCCTGCTTGAGTCCGAGTCCGCATCGCAACCTCAGCATCACGCACCCCAGGCGCAGGCCACTGCGGCATCTACCATTGAAGCCCTCCGTGCCCTCGAAGACTACATGGAAAGGATGGGTGAGCAACGGCTCACCGCCTCCACTGCCATCATGATCGCTCCCGGCTTCCCCTGGCGGATAGTGAAGGGGATGGTCACCAACTTCCACCAGCCACAGTCGACGCTGCTGCTGCTCGTGAGCAGCCTGCTCGACGGCGACAACCTCCGCAACCCGCTGTGGCGCCGCGTATATCAGGAAGCCCTCGACAACGCCTACCGCTTCCTCTCCTACGGCGATGCCTGCCTGTTTCTGCCCCCGGCCTCCGACCCTGACCAACCGGAGAAACCCAAGAAATCGGAGACCTCCGGCGATCCCGCCTCCCCCGACGGGAAAGTGATCGACCTTCCCGGCTCAAAGAGCATCGCGGCCCGCGCTCTTATATGCCGCCTGCTGTCGGGCCACGACACCCGCCTCGGCAACCTCCCGCATTGCGGCGACACCGACGGCATGCTACGCCTCACCGAGGCTGTGAGGAACGCCGCGTCTTCCCGACAGCCGGCATCGGTCGACATAGGCGAGGGAGGCACCACCCTGCGGTTCGGACTCGCGGCATGCGCGTCAATAGCCGGCCTCGACATAACCCTTTCGGGCAGTCCGCGCCTCATGGAGCGCCCCCACGGCCGCCTCATCGAGGCTCTTGCCGCTGTCGGGGCCGACATCACCCCCCTCCCCGACCGCAACGCCATCCGCATCAAAGGCCGTGAACTGCGCGGCGGACTCATTCGCCTCGACGGCAGCGTCAGCAGCCAGTTCGTATCGGCCCTCATGCTCGCCGCCCCCACATGGGCTGCCGACACTCAGCTGCTGCTTCAGCGACCCGTGGTCTCCTTCCCCTACGTGGAGATGACGGCCGGAGTGATGCGCGCTTTCGGAGCAAACGTCGACATTGAGCACGACGACATATATATTAAGGTGTCGGTGAAGGCCACCGGCTATGCCCAGTGTGCCCGCTATGATGTGGAAGGCGACTGGAGCGCTGCTTCCTACTTCTTCGAGACCCGACTCATCGACCTTGCCATGCGCAATGGCGACGCCCCCGCCATCCACTTCTCGATGCCCTCGCTCAAGGCGCCGGTGGAATCACTGCAGGGCGACTCCCGTGTGGCGGCCATCTTCGCGGAGGCCATCGGGCGACTGCGCGACAACACCCCCGGCACGATGACCATTGACCTGCGCGACACCCCCGACCTCGCGCCGGCCCTCGCCGTAGGGCTGTGTCTGGCCGGTATATGCTGGCGTTTCGAGGGAGTGGCACATCTGCGCGTGAAGGAAACCGACCGCATGGCGGCTCTCTCGGCCGAACTGCGCCGCCTCGGTTTCATGCTGGAATGTGGCGACGACTGGATGCAATGGACAGGCGCCCGGTGCGCCCCTGAGCAGTCGCCCCTCATACGCACCTATCAAGATCACCGCATGGCAATGGCCTTCGCCCCCGCCCGCCTCCTCTTCCCCACCCTCCGCATCGAAAACCCCGACACCGTAGCCAAATCCTTCCCCCGCTTCTGGGACGAAATCGCCAAACTAATCCCCCAACCCCAGTAAAAGGAAAAAACAGATTCCGGCACACCTTTCACACTTATATCCACATAAAAATGTAGTCAGACCGCATTTATTCCCTCATAAAAATGCGGTCTGCGCTTGCATATTCCCCCATAAAAATGTAAATTTGCAGTCTAAACACTTCATCAACAAATGAAAAGACAAATTTACACCCAACTGCTGAAATGGAAGGAGTCGCGCCACCGCAAACCCCTTATGCTCTACGGTGCGCGTCAGGTTGGAAAGACATACACTCTAAAGGAATTCGCACGCAACGAGTTTGACAACATGGTCTACATCAACTGCTATAAGAATCCGGCCATGCAGACCCTTTTTGCGGAAGACAAAGATATCAAGCGCATCCTTCTCGGACTCTCGGCTCTGAGCGGGCAAACGATATCTCCTCATAAGACCTGCATCTTCATCGATGAAGTGCAGGAAATACCCGATGTAGTGGCTGCGCTGAAATATTTCTGTGAGGATGCTCCGGAATACGTCGTGGTAGCCGCAGGGTCGTTGCTCGGCGTGATGAATATGGAAAGCACCTCGTTTCCCACCGGCAAGGTCGACATAATGCACATGTTTCCCATGAACTTCTCCGAATTCCTGGAAGCCCTCGGCGAGAAACCGCTTGCCGACCTGCTTGCCGACGACCAACAGCATGGCACTGTCAACTCCCTGCTGCCCAGATATGTGGAATTGCTACGGCAATATTACTTTGCAGGAGGCATGCCGGAGGCTGTGATGGAATTCATCGAAAGCCGCACTCCTGAACGGGTCAGAAAAATTCAACTTGACATTCTTGCGGCATACGATGCCGACATAGCAAAGCACGCCGGAGCCGACACCATCAAGGCAAGGCTGATATTTGAATCAATCCCCTCGCAACTTGCAAAAGAAAACAAGAAATTCATTTTTGGCGCTCTGAAAAAAGGGGCGAGGGCAGCCGAATATGAAAACGCTATACAATGGCTATCCGATGCCGGACTCGTCTACAAAGTGCCACGGCTCTCTAAAGTGGCAATACCTCTGAAATTCTACATGGAGAAGGATGTCTTCAAACTCTTTCTGCTTGATGTAGGGCTGCTCGGGGCGATGGCACAGATTCCTCCATCGGCCATGCTAATAGGCAACAACGTCTTTTCCGACTATAAAGGAGCCTTCACCGAAAACTACACGCTCACCCAGATCACGTGCATACCCGATTGCCTCACAGGATATTATTCCAAAGACAACTCCACAATGGAAATCGACTTCATTGTGCAGTGTGGCAGTCATTTGCTTCCCATAGAGGTAAAGGCTGAGGAAAATGTGAAATCGAAGTCACTGCGGCAGTTTGTCACAGTCGATGCCAATGATGCCGGCCTGCGGGGAATGCGTTTTTCCATGAAAGGGTACATCTCTCAAGATTGGATGGACAACATACCGCTCTTCGCCGTCTACCAAACACTCGAGAATATCAGCAAGCAACAGTGAGGCAACAAGGCTCCCCGATGATGTCAGCCCATGCCAAAAACCATAAAAAACTTGCATATTCCCCCATAAAAATGTAAATTTGCAGAGGAATCCACCCCTCTCCCGGCCCCTCTCCCCGATCCAACATTCCAAAATTCAACATTCAACATTAATAATATCGTGACAGGAGCAATTATAATACTGGCGGTGACTTTGGCCATCGGATTAATCCTTTGGGCATGGGAAAAGGCACGCGGCGACCGACCGCTCCACCACCATCACCACGCAGCGCCTGCGGCCGACACCGCCGGCAACTCCGGCGCAACCGCCACGCCCGAAACTCCGGCAGCCACCGAACCCGACAGCCCCCCCGCCATCTGCTGCGGGCTACATGCCATCTGCGAGAAAACAGGACAGGTCAACGAGCCACCGGTATATTACGACGACGAGGAACTCGACCGCTTCGCCCACCGCGAACCCGACGACTACTCCGACCCGGAGATAGAGGAATTCCGCGACGTCCTCCTCACCCTCCTGCCCGCCGACGCTCCCGGATGGGCCGTCAGCCTCGAGCGGCGCCACATCAACCTCCCCGCTCCCCTCAGGCCCGAACTCGAACTCCTCCTCGCCGAAGCCTGACACCCCGCACCTCCAAACCCAACACCCGACAGAAATGCAACTCCTGCAATACGATTTTTTCCAGAATGCCCTCATCGGCATGACCCTCATCTCGGTGGCATGCGCCGTGATCGGGGTCTACGTCGTCACCCGGCGAATGGTCTTCATAGCCGGCGGCATCACCCACACCTGCTTCGGCGGACTCGGCCTCGGCTACTATCTTGGCTGGAACCCGCTGCTCGCTGCCGCCGCTTTCGCCATCGGCGGTGGCCTCTCCGTAGATGCCATCTCGCGTGGCCGCGTGCGCCGCGATTCAGCCATCGCCGTCGTATGGGCCGTGGGAATGGCCCTCGGCATCCTCTTCATCTTCCTCACTCCCGGCTATGTGCCTGAACTCAACGCTTTCCTCTTCGGCAACGTGCTCAACATCACCCGTGCCGACCTTTGGGTGTTTGCAGCCTTCGCCGCTGCCGCCGTAGCCCTCTTCGCCGCTTTCGGCCGCGTCATAATGGCAGTAAGCTTCGACGAGGATTTCGCCCGCACCCGCTATCTCCCCGTCCGGTTGGTCAACACCGTGATGATGATCATGGTCGCCACCTGCATCGTGCTCACAATAAAGATGATAGGCGTCATGCTCCTCATGTCGATGATGTCGCTGCCGCAGATGGTAGCCGAGCAATGGTGTCGCCGCTATTCCGGCATAATGCTCTTCTCGGCAGCCGCCTCCATCGCCAGTTGCCTCACCGGCCTCTGGCTTTCCGTCGTCACCGACGTGCCCGCTTCCGCCATGATAGTGCTCGTGCAGGCAGCCCTCTTCTTCATCTCCAATCCGCTGACCCGGATGATACGCCGACGATAACAAAACCAAGCCAAACTATATGACCATCATGAAAAAGAACATCTACATCCCGCTGCTCGCCGCCATGTCGGCAGTCGCGGTGGCCAATGCCGCCGAAGTGGCAAGTCCCGACGGCCGCCTGGTGCTCACCACCTCGGTCGACGACGGCCGACCCGTCTATTCCGTCACCTACGACGGCAAGACAATCCTCGAGAACTCACCGCTCGGTTTTCTGACCAACATCGCCGACTTCAGCAAAGACCTGACGCTGACTGCTGAAAAACGTGGCGAGATGCACCGCAAATATGACCAGCCGAAGATCAAGCAGGCACATATCGACTGGACCGCCAACACTCTCACCGAAGACTTCAGCAACCCCGACGGCCGGAAGATGAGCATCGAATGGGCAGTAGGCGACAACGACCTCGCCTTCCGCTACATCATACCCGCTCAGGGCGACACCCGCAGCCTCATCATGCTGAAGGAGGCCTCCGGATTCCGTTTCCCCGACTTCACCACCACTTTCCTCACCCCGCAGAGCGACGCCATGATAGGTTGGAAACGAACCAAACCATCCTACGAGGAACCATATAAGGCCGACGCGCCACTCACCGAGAAATCGCAGTATGGCCACGGCTTCACTTTCCCCGCACTCTTCCACGTGGGCGACAACGGATGGGCGCTCCTCACCGAGACCGGTGTCGACGGCTACTACTGCGGCAGCCGCCTCGGCGACTATGCCGACGGTGTGTTTGCCATAGAATATCCGATGCCGGAAGAAAACAACGGCAACGGCAGCGCTACGCCCGGCATCGGCCTCCCCGGCAAGACTCCCTGGCGCACCATCACCGTAGGCAACACGCTGAAACCCATCGTGGAGACCACCATCCCCTGGAATCTCGTCGACCCCCTCTATGAGGCCAAGGGCGACGTAAGCCCCGGACGCGGCACATGGAGCTGGCTGATGTGGCAGGACGCTTCCATCAATTTCGACGATCAGATTCGCTATATCGATTTCGCCGCCGACATGGGCTATGAGAATGTGCTTGTCGACAACTGGTGGGACACCAACATCGGCCGCGAGGGCATCGCGCGCCTCGCACGCTACGCGCAGTCGAAGGGTGTCAACCTCCTCATCTGGTATTCTTCAAGCGGCTGGTGGAACGACATTGAGCAAGGCCCCGTCGACCGTATGTCGCGCCCCATCCCGCGCAAGAAGGAGATGGAATGGCTGCGCAGCCTCGGCATAAAGGGAATCAAGGTCGACTTCTTCGGCGGCGACAAGCAGGAGACAATGCGCCTCTACGAAGACATCCTCAGCGATGCCAACGACTATGGCATCAGCGTCATCTTCCACGGCTGCACCATGCCGCGCGGATGGGAGCGGATGTATCCCAACTATGTCGGCAGCGAAGCCGTGCTCGCTTCCGAAAACCTCATGTTCAGCCAGGATTTCTGCGATCAGGAGGATTTCAACGCCACTCTCCACCCCTTCATCCGCAACGCGGCCGGAATCATGGAATATGGCGGCACCGTGCTCAACCATCGCTTCAGCCGCAACAACGACAAGGGCAACACACGCCGCACCTCCGACGCCTTCCAGCTCGCCCTCGCCATCCTCTTCCAGAACCCCGTGCAGAACTTCGCCCTCGCGCCCAACAACCTCACCGATGCCCCGGCCGACGCGATTGATTTCATGAAGCAGGTGCCAACCACTTGGGATGAGACAGTATTCATCGACGGCTATCCCGGACGATACGCCGTCGTCGCCCGCCGTCACGCCGACACCTGGTATATCGCAGGCGTGAGCGCCGACGAGAAGCCGCTCAGGCTCAACCTCGACCTGCCAATGCTGCAGAAAGGTGCCGAGGCCACCATCTACGAAGAAGACGGCAAGAATCCTCTTGCCGCCAAACAACTCAAAATAAAAAATCCGTCGAAAGTGCCCGTCACTCTTTCGAAGCGCGACGGGTTCGTGATCAAAGCATCGCGCTGACAAGCGCGGGATAGAGCGGCGCGGGAAATTGAAATTTTCCCGCGCTGTCTGCTATCGGCATCCGCCATAGGCCGAGCCCCGACAACGCATCCGTAGCCTCTTCGCTGCCAACGGCGGTCAGCACCATCCCGTGCCGCCCGAAATTGAGATACACGCGCGGCCGCGACCCGCAGCCCGCTATTCCCGCCTCCGGCGAATACTGCCGCTGATGCTGCTCATCGCCCGGCATCGCCGCCTCATGCGCATCCCGCTCCCAGCTCGCCATCCTCATCCTGACGAGCCGCACGAAGTCGGCGGGCACCTCCACGTCGAAGCCATATAGTCCGCAGGGCATCCGGCGCGCCTCTGCCTGCAGCCCCGATATCCCGCCATATTCACCGCCCGCTCCGAGTTTTCCCGCCGGAGCATCGCTGATGAGCATCGTCCCCACCTCCGGCAGCGCGGCGCGGAGCTTTCGCTCCAGCGCCTCCGCCACCGTCGGCAGGTCGGCCGGAAGATCCGCCACGGGTTGCTCGCCCAGCCTTCCGAGCACGTCCGCGCACAACTGTTGGATAGTATATTCCATCTCTCTGATTTCAAACTGTTATCTACTTCCGGTCCTCACGTATTCTATGTTAAATTCCAAATAATTTTGGGATTTTTTTTGTTTTAAGA
>JAUNFY010000055.1 GCA_030524805.1 Bacteroidales bacterium
TCATCCGACCCTTGACCTTGAATTTAATTAACATTCTTTAAGAGACACTAGTGAAAAATTTATTGAATATTTAAGAATTTTCAATAATTTTATTATCAGTTTTCAATATTTGCTGTAATATTATCGCAAGCAATGAGAAATTTCCTACTGATATTTATCCTGATGAAAATCCAATTAGCATTTGAATTTGCAATAATCCGGGCAGTCAAATCTCGCGATCGAACTGCCCGGAACAATTCTGCTGTAATGCAGAATTCAGCTTATGAAGTGGTTGAATATTGACAGGTCGTATTCATAACGTGTCAAAACGGATACCGATTTGAGCGCGTCAGAAGCGGATGCCGAAAGTGAGATAGCCGCCGTGATAGGTCGGCATGAAAGATTTGGAGAAATCCTTCAGGTTATATCCTATTCCGATGGTCGGCGTTATTCCGATGCTTGACCTCCAGGCATGCCAGTCGATTCCTATCTTGTAGGAAGTGTTGGTGTATGCACCTGAGCCAATGCTTGTGGTCACCGAAAGTCTTGCTTCGAATACGCTGTGGTCGTTGGCTTTTCTGGGAAACAGTTCGAAGCCCACTCCCCCCCCAAGGTTAAAGACTCTGTTGTAGTTTTTAGTCACAGATTCTTTCGGAATGAAGTAATCCTCATTCGCGACGGCATGGATAGAGAAGCGCTTGAAGCCGTAATTCAGGTCTATTTCAGCACCAAAAGGGATGAGGCCTTTGTAGGGCGTTTGCGCGGATAGCGATAGCTCAAGATGCAGGGGCAGTCTTTCGCTGTACAAGTCCTGAGCGGAAGCGTTGCCGGCGGCTGCCATCATAAAGGCGGCTGCCATAGTTGCTGTTTTTGTCGTTCTGTCCATAACTTAGTGATTTAGATTATGTCTATTAATGGATATATTCAATCGTGAACTTATAACTGTCCTTGCTTCTGAGCTTTGCCATAGGGATAAACTCCAGACAGCATCACTGTTGCTGTGATGTACTCAACTGCAACACCGCAAATTTAAATATTAATTTTTACTCCTGCAAATTTTTCCTTAAAATTTATATCATTATTTAATTTTAAATACAAATTAAAGAATTTTTAACTATATTTCCCTGTAATAATAATAATTTAAACAATACTTCCCTCGTGAGCATAAAAAAAGCATGGCCAAAGCCATGCTTTATATTATTGGTTGATGTGTAAATCCGTAAATCAGGAAAGGGCTGCGCGCAGACGCTTGCGGGTGAAGAAGATGCGGCTCTTCACTGTGCCTACCGGAAGATTGAGGTGCTCGGCTATCTCGCTGTATTTGTAGCCTGCCACGTGCATATTGAAGGGAATGCGGAAATCTGCATCGAATGTCTTCAGGATGTCGTTGATGTCTTTAACCGCTATAGTGTCTTCCGGCGACTCAAGAGCCGATTCCTGGCAAGAATTAAGTTGATAGAGGTCTTCGGAAGTATCAACAATAGTTGCCTGACGCACTGTGCGGCGATAATTGTTGATGAAGATGTTGCGCATGATTGTGAACACCCACCCTTTGAAATTGGCATCGGAAGTGAATTTTTCCTCGTTGTCGAGAGCCTTCAGTGTAGTCTCCTGAAGAAGGTCGGCGGCAGCCTCACGATCAGATGTAAGCTGATAGGCGAAACTTAAAAGGTTCGACTGAAGGTTTACGAGTTCTTTGCGGAATGTATTTGTCGTTACCATAACAGGTGCTGTTTTAATAATCAAATCTGCAAAAACAGATCCGGGTGAGTTAAAAATGTTGTTTGCTTGTATAACATTACCTTTTTTCGTTTTGTTTCGCTTTTTTAGCCCCTCAGTCCGACACACTGCAAAACCACGCAATAACACATTGAATGAGTGTGCGTTATAAATAGTTAAATAAACAATACATTTGTGAAACAAGTTGAAATCGTTGTGCAACAATCTTGCAACAAGGGTGCCTTTATCAACGGGAAAGACGCTGACAGTCAGCACTATCAGCGTCTTTAATGACATTTATCGGAAAAGTTTGTTACTTATACCTTGCCCAACGCACGAGATCGCGTACCGAGGGTTTCTTGCCATACATGAATATGCCGACACGATATATCTTGGCGGCAATCCACACCATGAAGAGGAATGAGAGATAGAGCAGACCGACCGACAGCCATATCTGCCAAGCCGGGATGCCGAAGGGCACGCGCATCAGCATCACCATCGGCGAAGTGAGCGGGATGAGAGACGACCATAAAGCCAGGGGAGAGTTGGGGTCGTTGCCGGCTGCAAGACCCACCATAAGGCCGATGATGATAGGCACGACGGCAAACGAGGTGAGCTGCGAGGCATCCTGCACATTGTCTACCGCCGAACCAATGGCGGCGAAGATGGAAGCATAGAAGAGGAATCCACCGATGAGGAAGACGAGCACATAGCCGAACAGAGTGAGGATGAAGCTGACCGAACCGAACGATTCAACGGCAGCGGCAAGTTCGGGACTGGAAGCGGCATTGACGCCTCCTTCAGGTAAAAGGAGCGGAAGCACGGCGGTGGAGAGTCCGCAGATGAGCACAACCCATATAATCACCTGCGCCACCGCGACAAGACCTACACCGAGGATTTTGCCGAGCATGAGGTCGGACGGACTCACCGACGACACCACCACCTCGAGCACCCTGTTGTTCTTCTCCTCAATAATGGAAGTCATCACCATCTGGCCATACAAGAGTAGGAACATATAGAGCATGAACGTCATGAACAAGCCGATGCCAAACGACATTAAGGAAGATGTCTGCTCCTCCTCGCCCGACTCCTGTATCCTGATGGTCTGCAGCGAAGTGTCCACATCAAGATAAGTCATGATTTCGGCCAGGTTGTCGATCTCATATTTCTTCATGCGCTGCTGGCGCACGGCCTCATCGATCATGCCTGAGATGGCCTGCTCCGTGATCTGTGAACCGCCATCGTGCAGATATAGTTTCACGCCGGTAGGGTTTTCCACGACATCGGCTGGGATGGAAAGCACTCCGTAATAGTCTTCGTCGGCAATCGCACTTTCGAGGGCGACGTCGGTCTTGACAAATGTGAGATCCTCATTGCTCTGCTCCACGAGAGGTTCGGCCACAATGCCGGTTTCGTCTATTATGGCTACCTTCTTGGCCGACGGGCTTGAGAAAACCATTATGAGCGTAGGCATGGCCATCATCAGAAGCATCAGCAACGGCATGAGGAGAGTGGTGAAGATGAAGCATTTCTTCGCCACGCGCTCCATAAATTCACGCTTGATTATGATGAATAAGTTATTGTTCATATCTTTAAGTTTCAAATTTATTTTTCAATTCTTTTTCTCTCGCCGTCGCGGTCACTCCTTAAACACCGGGCGGGCGCCATCCTGCTCAGCCGCGGCAACGGTGCGGATGAAGATGTCGTTCATCGAGGGAAGCGCGCGGTCGAAGCTGACAAGTTCCACCGCCTCGTTGGCGAGCGAGATTGTCTCGCGCAGCGGAGCATCAGGCTGCAGCTGCAGTTCGGCTTTGATCACGTTGGAGTTGACGTCTTCGCTGAATTTTGCATCCACCACTACCCTGCCGAGTGAGGCGATGAGACGCTGAGGATCTCCCTCAAACGACATGCGGTAGCGTCCGCGCCCCATGCGGGTGCGTATTTCATTCACGTTGCCTGAGAGGATATTGCGGCTGCGGTTGATGAGCGCTATGTCGTCGCAGAGTTTTTCGACGCTCTCCATGTTGTGGGTGGAGAAAATCACAGTGGCTCCTTCGTCGCGGAGTTTCAATATCTCATCTTTAAGCAGATTGGCGTTGATGGGGTCGAAGCCTGAGAATGGCTCGTCGAAGATGAGGAGCTTGGGACGGTGAAGGACAGTGATGATAAACTGTATCTTCTGCGCCATACCTTTCGAAAGCTCTTCTATCTTGCGGTTCCACCAGTCGCTGATGCCGAACCTGTCGAACCAGTAGCGCAGCTGCTCGTTGGCCTCACGCGAAGAGAGGCCTTTCAGTTTGGCGAAAAACAATGCCTGGTCGCCAACCTTCATCTTTTTGTAAAGACCGCGTTCTTCGGGCAGATACCCGATGTGGACCACGTCTTTTGCCGTAAGCTGATGGCCCATGAACTCCACGCTTCCGGAATCGGGCGCGGTGATGTGGTTGATGATGCGGATGAGAGTGGTCTTGCCGGCTCCGTTGGGTCCGAGAAGTCCGAATATCTTACCTTCCGAAATCTCAAGGCTCACCTTGTCGAGCGCCAGATGTCCGGAATATTGTTTCGAGACTTCTTCTACTTTTAAAATACTCATGATATGTCTTGTTTTTTATATATTCTAATATAAATGTTGATCCTCAGGGCAGGTAGCCTTCGATGTCGGCCTTCACTATGCCGAGCAGTTTCATCTCCTCGGCAAACTGCGGCAACGTGACGGAGAAAAATTCCTTGCGCCTCTCCCCCGCCACTTTTTCGTCGGCATCGGCCGAGAGTATGAAGCCGAGACCACGCCTTGCCTCGATGATGCCGGAATTCTGAAGGTTTTCCATCGCTTTGAGCACGGTGCGCGAATTGACCTGCATCTCCATGCTCAGTTCCCTGACGCTCGGTATACGCTCGCGGGGCAACCATGCGCCCGACATTATCTGGGAATAAGCAAAATCTATTATCTGCCTATATATCGGTTTGTTATCGTTAAATTCCATCCTCGCTGTCATATTTTAGGATGAGCCAGACGCCGGCGTATCAGACATGCCGTCACCACACCTGCAATCAGAAAAACAATCGCCAACACAGTGGTCTGCATCTCAAGGTTGGTCATCAACTGCGAAACATTTTCAAACGGAGCTGCCGGATCTGTATTCTCGATATTTTCCATGAATTCATATCCCTCCATAAACGCGGCTGAGAATCCGATTATGGCACCTATAAGACCTAATCCAACCAGAATTCCAAAGACCGTAAGAATGGCCTTAAGTGTACGGTTGCCGTGGCATGCCAGCACTACGTGAAGACAAATGAGGGTGATGGCCGCACATTGTACCATCTGCATCACATAGTTGCTGTTGTGGGCAAGCGAGATTTCGAGCAGATCCTTCATCAGCGGTGTCTGGATGGTGGGACATGCAAGATAGATATATTCGCTGATCCTGTAGGGAAGGTATATCACCACAGGGAGGATTATCAGGAAATAAATTATGAAGAAAACGAATTTCTCATCGGGAAGAGCCGGAGCCATATTCATCACCAACCTTGTGTCGCCACGTTTGCACAATGCCGCCGGCGAAAGATAATAGAGGAAACTCAGGACCGTGCCAAACAAGCTGAAGATTCCCACCTGGGTTGCCGTTCCGAATGGTATCAGCATGGAGACTGCGGCCAGCAGCGAAAACGCGCCATACACCAGCAGCTGCCGGCTGATGATAGACCGGAAGATGTTGCCGAATGCCCATACACGGCGCCATGAAAACCGGTCGAAAGCGCCGGATTGTATATTATTCAATTCCTGATTCATTGTTGTGTAGGTTGTTGCCGTTTAGAATTTTAGTTATTTCCGACCCGTTGGGCGACATTATCGCCTTGTAGAGCAATTCCCAGTCTATTTCGGAATCCGAGCCCTCGCCTGAAGCGGCAAAGATTGAATTGTAGCCGCCAAGACACAGCTCCGCATAGAGCGCATCGGGATCTTTACGGGGCGACAGGGAGAATTCGAGGGTATCCATGATTATATCCGATGTGGCGGCGGCAAGCAGCTTGCCACGGCCCACCACCATCATGCCTTCGTAAAGGTTGCGGAATTCCGCCACATTGTGGGTGGAAATCACTACGGTCTGCCCGTCGCTCATCTGCCCTACAAGAATCTTGCGCAATATGTCCTTCGACTGAATGTCGAGTCCGTTGGTGGGCTCATCGAGCAGAAGGGTCTTCACCCCAAGCGCAAGCACCAGCGAAAGTATAGCTTTCTTGCGGTTGCCCATCGAGAGCTTCCGTATTTTTTCGTCGCCTGTCTGGCCGAAAAGTGCGAGATTCTCTTCGAAACGTTGCTGTGAGAAACCGGGAAAGAAACCGGAATAAACCTTGGCAAATTTAGCTATGGTCGGTTCGGTCACCTCTATATCCTCGTTGAAAAGAAACACTTCGCTCCGGTGGGAAGGACGCATGTCGGTGGCCTCTTGTCCGTCGACAGTTATCGTTCCCTCTTGCGGTGTCAGCAGTCCGGCAATGGCATATAGAAGCGTAGTCTTGCCGGCACCGTTCTCTCCGACAAGAAGATGTATGCCCTCCGGAATGCAGGCACTTATTGAGTCGAGCGCCGGCCGCGACGATTTCGAATAAAAATACGTCACATCATCAATTCTTATCATTGGCGTTATCGTTGTTTTTTGGTTTTGAATACTTATTTGCCTCCGATGGAAGCATATTGTTGCAGTGTTGCATCAGACTACAACACCGCAAAATTACACAAAAATTTTTAATCCCGCAAATTTTTCTTCTATTTTTGTTTTCTTAGTTTGCACTAAGCGAAGCAGGCATCGGCCATGCTATTGCAGATATGCCGATTTTTTAGTAATTTTGCACAATAATTAAGGAAAAGACATGAGATTTGACCAACTGCTTAGAAACGACGATCTGCTTGACGCTCTCTGGGACATGCACTTCGATAATTGTACTCCGATTCAGGAACAAGCCATCCCTATGGTGCTCGACGGGCGCGACCTGCTCGCATGCGCTCAGACCGGCACCGGCAAAACAGCGGCCTACCTGCTGCCGGTGATCGACATACTTTCGACGGAGGATTTCCCATCCGACGCGATAAACTGCGTCATAATGGCTCCTACGCGCGAACTTGCCCAGCAGATAGACCAGCAGATGCAGGGCTTCTCCTATTTTTTGCCCATAAGCAGTATACCGGTCTACGGCGGCACAGACGGACATACATACGAGCAGCAGCGCCGCGGCCTGAAAGCGGGCGCCGACGTGGTCATCGCCACTCCGGGCAGATTGCTTGCGCACCTCTCGATGGGGTCGGTCGATCTTTCCAAGGTGTCGTTTTTCATTCTCGACGAAGCCGACAGGATGCTCGACATGGGTTTCTTCGACGACATAATGCAGATAGTGGGCCGACTGCCCAAGGAGCGCCAGACACTCCTCTTCAGCGCTACAATGCCGCCTAAGATCCAGCAACTCGCCAACAAGATTCTCAACGATCCCCACGAAATAAAACTTGCCGTATCGAAGCCGGCTGACAAGATCGACCAGAAAGCCTACGTCTGCTACGAAACGCAGAAGCTCCCGGTTCTCCTGTCAGTATTCAAGGCTACAGTTCCTGAGAGGGTGATAGTGTTCTCGTCATCAAAACTGAAGGTCAAGGAACTTGCACGAGTGCTAAAAAAGGAACGTTTCAGTGTGGGCGAGATGCACTCCGATCTAGAGCAGGACAAGCGCGAAGACGTGATACTCGACTTCAAGAGCGGTAAGATAAAGATACTCGTAGCCACCGACATCGTGGCGCGCGGCATCGATATCGACGACATCGAGATGGTGGTGAACTTCGACGTTCCTCGCGAGGCCGAAGACTATGTTCACCGCGTAGGCCGCACTGCCCGTGCCGACCGCGACGGCAAAGCCATAACCTTCATTTCCGATAAGGATATGTATAAATTCCGCCAGATAGAGCAACTTCTGGAGAAGGAGGTGGAGAAAGTGCCGCTGCCGGCTGAGTTGGGCGACGCTCCGCAGTATAAAGCTTCAGACAAGAGGAGCGGCGGCGCAAGAAAACGCCGCTATGTGAAGGCTGCCGGCGACAACAAGCAGTCGAAAGGAAACCCGAAACGCGGCCACCGCAGGAGAAAGCCGGCAAATAAAGGTCAGAAAACTAATAACGACATCAAGACTCCGTCTAATCAATAATTTATGGTATCAGACAGATTCAGTTCGCAATATTCTACAGGCGCCATGCATCCGGTCAACGGAATAATGTCGGAGGTGGCATCTGATTTCAATTTCAATAATTGCACCATTGACGAGGAACACATGCAGGTGATTCCCGTCAGAAACCTCGTGATGTTCCCATTCCTTACGGTTCCCATGGCCGTACCCGACGAGGAAACGCTCATCAGCCTCGACCGTGCTTTGAAAAATCAGGAGGCAGTGATTGCCCTCACAGTCAAGGATAGCGACAGCGATGTGATCACTCCAAAAGACCTGTATCGCATCGGAGTGGTATGTATAGTCGCAAAACTGATGGAGATGCCCGACGGCAGCCATACAGCATTCATGGTGGCAGCCAACAGGGCGAAAGTGAAGAAATTCTTCAACTCTAAAGACAACGGCATTTTCGCCCATGTGGAATACGTGGCCGAGACGTTGCCGGGACACGACGATATGGAGATCGGCGCTATCCTTTCTTCAATCAGCGAAACATACGCAGAAATACTCGACCTCTTCAGTCCCGACGACACCAAGGAGGTGAGATATGCCCTCGACCTGTTCTCAAGTCCCTTGAAAAGGATGAACTTCATCATCTGCAACTCCCCTCTTGAAATCGACGAAAAGCAGAAACTCCTCGAGATTTCCGATCTGAAAAAACGGGGTCTGAAGCTTCTCAATCTGCTCGACACCTCTTTCCAGATGCTGCAGATAAAGGCTGACATTCAGGAAAAGACCCATGCAGAACTGACAAGCCAGCAGCGCGACCAGTTCCTGCAGCAGCAGATGAGAGCCATCAAGGAGGAACTGGGCGACACAGCCGAAGACAATGATGAGAGAGACCTCCTTGCCCGCGCTGAAAAGATGGACTGGAACGAAGATGTGGCGAAATATTTCAGAAAAGAGCTGGAGAAGCTTGGCCGTTTTGCTGCGACCACTCCTGAATATGGCATCCAGTTCACTTATCTCAACACACTCCTGTCGCTTCCCTGGAACAAGAAAGCCACCGCACCGTTTGAGCTGCACAACGTGGAGCAGATACTCAACCGCGATCACTACGGACTTGAGAAAATAAAAGACCGCATCATCGAGCAGGTCGCAGTGATGAAACTGCGCGGCGACATGAAGTCGCCGATTCTGTGTCTTTACGGTCCTCCGGGAGTTGGCAAGACATCGCTCGGCAAATCAGTGGCTGAGGCGCTCGGACGCGAATATATACGCATCGCTCTCGGTGGCGTGCACGACGAATCGGAAATACGCGGGCACCGGCGCACTTATATAGGAGCAATGCCCGGTAGAATCATCGCTGCGCTGAAAGACAAGCAGACGAGCAACCCCGTGATAGTGCTCGACGAAGTCGATAAAATCAACAAGAGCCACAACGGCGATCCCTCGGCTGCCCTCCTCGAAGTGCTCGATCCGGAACAGAACTCCAAGTTTCACGACAATTACCTTGATATCGACTACGACCTCTCCAACGTGCTCTTCCTCGCTACTGCCAACACGCTCGACGGCATATCCGCTCCCCTCCTCGACCGCATGGAGCTTATAGAGGTATCAGGCTATCTGGTAGAAGAAAAAATGGAAATCGCAGCACGTCATCTTCTGCCGAAGGCTCTCGATGATCTCGGTTTTGGAGACGAGAAGATAACCATCACTCCGGAGGGCGTAAGATTCATGATTGAGCATTATACCCGTGAATCGGGCGTAAGGCAACTTGACAAGGTGATACGCCGTCTGCTCAGAAAAATTGCCCGCAAGAAAGCTTCCGGCCTCGGATACGACGCTGCTATCGACACCGCTCAGGTGAAAGCTCTTCTGGGGAAGGAAGACTATAATGGCGAGCTTTACGAAGGCAACGACTATATAGGAGTCGTGACCGGACTGGCATGGACCGCTGCCGGAGGTGAGATTCTTTTCATAGAGACTTCACTCTCGAAAGGTAAGGGTGAGAAACTTACCCTCACCGGAAATCTTGGCGACGTGATGAAGGAATCGGCCACAATAGCATTACAGTACATACGCGCACACGCAGAAGCAATCGGCATCGATGAGAATATGTTTGTGGAAAACAATGTGCATCTGCACGTGCCCGAGGGTGCTATCCCGAAAGATGGTCCGTCGGCCGGCATCACTATGGTCACCTCCATGGCGTCGGCATTCACCGGCCGCAAGGTCAGGGAACGCATAGCCATGACAGGCGAGATGACGCTCCGAGGAAAAGTGCTTCCCGTAGGTGGTATCAAAGAGAAGATTCTGGCAGCAAAACGCTCCGGAATCGACACAATCATACTTTCGGCCGACAACCGCAAGGATATCGAAGACATCGAACCCAGATATATAGAGTCGATGACATTCATATATGTGCGTGACATAGCCGAAGTGCTTGAAAACGCATTGATTTGATTTTTTTAACTAAAAAAGAGACCCGAATGTTTGTTCGGGTCTCTTTTTTTTTATAAATTTGCACAATAAATGAGATAATTAATCGTATACACTAATCGCTAACAATAATTGCCTATAGAAAGATCTATACTTAACGTATTAATCAGCAAGACAATGACAAACTATGAAAGCATGACCGACGAACAATTGGTCAGGGCTTACGCGCAAGGCAGCAACGAGGCTTTTGATACCCTGCTCCGCAGGCATCAGGAAAAGACTTTCAACTATATCCTCAGGGTCGTCAAGAATGAGGATATAGCCAACGACATATTTCAGGAGACTTTCGTTAAGGCCATCCTGACCATAAAGCAGGGACGTTACACTGAAAACGGTAAGTTCCCCGCCTGGATATCAAGGATTGCCCACAATCTGATCATTGACTTCTATCGTCAGGAAAAATCGGAAAACATGCAAAGCACCGACGTGGAGCAGCTTGACATCCTCAACAAGAAGGAACTCTGCGAAGGCACTGTCGAAGACCGCATCATCGCCGATCAGATAAGAGACGACGTGAAGATGCTCATCACTCATCTGCCCGAACTACAGCGCGAAGTCCTGATCATGAGATACTACGGCAACCTGTCGTTTAAGGAAATAGCTGAAAAGACAGGCGTAAGCATCAACACCGCGCTTGGCCGCATGCGCTATGCCATCATCAACCTCAGGCGCATTGCCGAGGAAAAAGACGTGGTGCTCACACTCTGAGTCAACAACGCATAATGCCGGGGGCTTAATCACCGGCTGCATAACCCATGATATAAGAAAGAGAAGGATTCAACCCCCTTCTCTTTCTTTTTTTGTATCATCCATCAGCTCTCGCTTACAATAAATTTACATCTCGACTAATATGTATCTCATTATGTAATATGTTATTTTTATGTGAGGGTAATAACATAAATGTAAAAAGGTAATAATAATTATTATCCAAGTTATAATAATTATTATTAACGCTTCGTTATCTTAGTGTATTAACAAGACCCCCGTCACATAAACCTCCCTGCCTATGACAAACGGTTCTACCACATTAAAGTCAACGTCAATGAATCTTCAGTCGAAATCGCCAAGTAAAGTGTCGTTAGACCTTATCCGCCAGTTTGCAAGAACATGCACAGTGGTCAACGATATGAACTTCCGAATAATGATGGCAAACTGACTACAGATTTTCCGGACATTATCGAAAAACAGGCGCTGCGTCATCTGCATGAGCGCCAACCGAAAAAAAGCACTTCCCATCACGGGAGGTGCTTTCGGTTTGCAAATCTCTTTTTAAATAATTTTTTGTAGTGATTTTATAGTAAGTCTTTTCTTTTCATCCTCACCACGTTTTCTACATGGTGGGTATGCGGGAACATGTCTACCGGTTGCACATCGGTCACTGCATATTTACTGTCCATCAGCGCGAGATCCCGCGCCTGAGTGGCCGGATTGCAACTAACATAGACTATGGTTGCGGGAGCAGCCTTCATTATCACATCAATCACATCGGTGTGCATGCCGGCCCTCGGCGGGTCGATCACCATCACATCGGGCACTCCGTGGCGATCCACAAAATCATCGGTCAGGATATCCTTCATGTCGCCTGCATAGAAGAGCGTGTTGTCCAGTCCATTTACCTTCGCATTTAGCTTGGCATCATCGATGGCTGCCTCCACATATTCTATACCTACCACCTGGCGAGCACCTCGCGCTATGAAGTTGGCTATTGTTCCGGTGCCGGTATAGAGGTCATACGCGAGCGGTTTATCTCCATTTCCGGCATATCCGTATCTTTCCTTTTCTTCATCAGTGAGTTCATCTTGCGGAGCGAGCCCGGCAAATTTTCTTGCCACCTTGTAGAGTTCGTATGCCTGTGCGGAATTCGTCTGGTAGAACGACTTGGCATTTACCCTGAACCGCAGACCTTCCATTTCCTCCTCGATATAGTCAGGACCCGACCACACCTTGATTTCCTGATCGGATATGGTATCGTTGACCTTGAGGTTGACCACATAGAGCAGCGAGGTCAATTCAGGGAACGATTCCTTGAGGAAGTTCATCACAAGAGCGATCTTCTCCGGATCGTCCTCGCCAAACTGCACACACGCCATACATTGGCCTGTGGAAGCGATTCTCACCATCAGGATGCGGAGCAGACCGCGGTTTTCCCTGATATTGTAGAATGTCAGTCCTTGCTCGTTGGCGAAATCATACAGGGCATTGCGCAGTCTGTCGCCCAGACCGGCCTGCAGATGACACTCCTCTATATGAAGCACCTTATCAAACGCGCCCGGTATGTGGAATCCGAGAGCATTGGGACAGTCGTCGAAAGTTCGTCCGCTTTTCACGTCCTCCCACGTGCGCCATTTCTTGTCGGAGAAAGTATACTCCATCTTGTTGCGGTAGCGCCATATTTCCTTGCTTCCGAGAATGGGGCTCACCTCCGGCAACTCTATTTTCCCAATTCTTGTGAGGGCATCCTCTACAGTCTGCTGTTTGCACTTCAACTGCTCGGAATAAGGTATGTGCTGCCATTTGCATCCGCCGCACACTCCGAAATGGCGACAGGGGGCATCGACACGGAGCGGCGATGGAGCCACCATACGCTCGATATGTCCCTCAGCGTATGAATGTTTCTTGCGGTCGATCTTGATGTCGGCCACATCGCCGGGTGCACCGTATGGGATGAATACAACAATGGCCGATTCATCGTCGGGACGCATCTTCACCCTCGCCAAAGCCTTCCCCTCGGCTGCGAGAGCTGTGATCTCCACATTCTCAAGCAGCGGCAGAAATTTCGGTTTTCTTCCCATGGTCAGAGCACGATATCGTAGTTTTCAAGAAAGTCCATTGTTTTGGTGATATAGTCGGTCATGACCACATCGTCTTCCACGAATGCCACATGTTTCCGGTAATCTTCCATGATCTTCTCTATGGCCGGCGAAGACTTGAGCGGACGGCGGAAGTCGATGCCCTGAGCGGCATTCATAAGCTCGATGCCTGCTATATATTTGAGGTTGGAGATTATCTTGTGGAGTTTTGTAGCGGCGTTCGCACCCATCGACACGAGGTCTTCCTGACCGTTGCTGCTCACTATAGAGTCGCAGCTTGCCGGCCACGCATACATCTTGTTCTGGCTCACCATCGAGGCTGCGGAATACTGAGGAATCATGAATCCGCTGTTGAGACCGGGCTTTGCAACCAGGAATTCAGGCAGTCCGCGATGGCCGAGAATCAGCTGGGCCACGCGTCTTTCAGATATGTTGCCAAGTTCATGAAGCGCCACTCCCATATAGTCAAACACAAGAGCGAGGGGTTCGCCATGGAAATTGCCACCCGACACAACCAGATCCTCATCAGGGAATACGGTAGGATTGTCGGTCACTGAATTTATCTCCACATGAAGCACCTCGGTCACGTGACGCATCGCATCTTTCACCGCGCCATGCACCTGCGGGATGCACCTGAATGAATATGGATCCTGCACATGCTCCTTCTCGCGGCGTATTATCTCGCTGCCCTCGAGAATTTTGCGGAAGATGGCTCCCGTTTCGATCTGTCCGCGGTGCGGACGCACTTGCTGAATGCAGTCCCAGAACGGTTCGATTCTTCCGTCGAAGGCCTCGAGGCTCATCGCACCGAAAAGGTCGAAGCAGTTCACGAGATGCCACCCGTCGATGAGGGCCTTGATGCCGTTGGCGCTCATGAACTGTGTGCCGTTGAGCAATGCCAGTCCCTCTTTCGATTTCAGCGTTATTGGTTTCCAGCCATAAATGTCAAGCAGCTCCGAGCCTTTGAATATCTTGCCGTCGTGCATTGCATAGCCCTCTCCTATCAGGGGCAGGAACAGATTGGCAAGCGGGGCAAGGTCGCCAGATGCTCCGAGCGAACCGCGGTCGTAGACCACCGGCAGGATGTCATTGTTGTAGAAGTCAAGAATTCGCTGCACGGTGACAACCTGCACTCCGCTGAATCCCATTGAAAGGGCATGAGCCTTCAGCAGAAGCATCAGTTTCACCACAGTCTTGTCTACGGGAGTACCGACCGAGCAGGAATGACTCTTCAGCAGGTTTTCCTGCAATGTGGTGAGATCGTGTGAATCGATATGCCGGTTGCAGAGTGAGCCGAAGCCGGTTGTCACTCCATAGATGGGCACTGTGTTCTCATCAGTCTTGCCGTCGAGAAATTCTCTACAATGTTCAATTTTCTCCTTGGCCGATTCAGAAAGCGTAAGCTTTGCTCCGCTCTTCAGTATTTTTTCTATCAGGTCGTAGGTCAGTTCCGAACTTCCTATCGCATATTCTTTCATCATATCCTTGTATTTTTCGGGAATTGAATCCATGTAAGTCCGGCCAACCGGCCGGACTATATTAATAACTATCTACTTCAGTTGCTGAATGCCGAACTTGAATCATATATCACCTTACCTTTGGCAATGGTGGTGCGGACGCAGTTCATGCCGACATAGTAAGGCAACATGTTGATGTTGTCGAAATCGAGAATCACGAGGTCGCCGTCTTTGCCTGGCTCCACAGAACCCTTGCGGTCGGCGAGGCCACAGGCTGCCGCGCCGTTGATGGTGAGCGCGGTGACAACTTCCTCTATCGTCATCTTCATATATATGCAGGCAAGCGCTATTGTCAGCGGTATCGAACCGGAGAAACAGCTGCCGGGATTGAGGTCGGTGGCGAGCGCTACCGCACATCCCGAGTCAATCATCTTCCGTGCCGGGGCATATTCCTCTTTAAGAGCAAATGCTGTGAGGGGCAAGAGTGTAGCCACCACTCCCTTGTCGGCCATGGCCTTTATGCCCGCGTCGCTGACATGGAGAAGATGATCTGCGCTTACGGCCCCGAGTTCGGCTGCCAGTTCGGCGCCTCCGAGCGGCACTATCTCATCGGCATGGAACTTGAGCTTGTAGCCCAATGCTTTTGCTGCCTCCATGAGTCTTCTTGAGTCCTCGATCTCGAATACATTCTTTTCGGTGAAGATATCACAGAATTTAGCCGCTTTCCGGAATCGCGGAAGCATTTTTTCTATGATTAAGTCGACGTATTCAGATGTACGTCCCTTATATTCCGATGGTATGGCGTGCGCACCCATGAATGTCGGCACTATCTCGATGTAGCGTTTGGCAGCGAGTTGAGCTATGGCTGCAAGCATCTTGGCTTCCGAGTTGTAATCAAGGCCATATCCGCTCTTGATCTCGGCCGTGGTCACTCCCATTCCGGCCATCCTCTTGATAAACCAATCGGCATTTGCCACGAGTTCGGCGACAGTTGCACCGCGAGTAGCGTTGACAGTGCTCTGTATGCCGCCACCCTTCTCCATTATGCTCATATACGACTCCCCTTCGAGGCGCCAGCGGAACTCATCGGCCCTGAAACCTCCGAACACCGCATGGGTGTGGGAATCGACAAAACCGGGGAGCACTACCCTTCCTCCCGCATTAATCTCGCGGAATGTAGCGCCATTTCCAAACAGGGAATATATCTGCCGCAACGGGTTGGAGTTGCCGACATAGCGTATCACTCCGTCTTTCACGAGCACAGCGCCGTCTTCAATCACATTGAGGCGCCGCATGTCGGCCCCTTTCATGGCCTCCCGCCCTATGGGCGTCACTATCGTGGCATGCTTGATATATAGATTCGACATAACCTTGATTTTATTGTTCGATCAATGATTTCAGATATTCCTCGTCGGCGATGAACGGCTCGGTGATCATGAATCCGTTATCAGCCTGCGTCTCATTCCATTCCTTCACGGTGCTCATGGCGTTTTCATTGCGTGCCCAGCTTCTGCGTGCCACGCCTCCCATCACGTCCCAGAGCATCGCTTTGGTGAGGATTTCATCCACACGGTGCGAACCATCGCAAACCATGCCGAAACCGCCGTTGATCGACTTGCCTATGCCTACGCCGCCGCCATTGTGGAGCGCCACCAGGCTCATGCCGCGGGCGCAGTTGCCGGCAAAGCACTGCACAGCCATGTCGGCCATCACGTTCGAGCCATCCTTGATATTGGAAGTCTCGCGGAAGGGTGAGTCGGTGCCACTCACGTCGTGGTGGTCGCGGCCGAGCATTATCGGTCCGACCTCACCGTTTCGCACCATCTCATTGAATTTCAATGCGATTTTAAGTCGACCGATGGCATCCTGATAGAGGATGCGCGCCTGAGTGCCTACCACGAGGGCATTCTTCTCCGCATCGCGTATCCATATCCAGTTGTCCATATCCTGGCCTCTGCGTTCCTTCGGTATGCAGTCCATGGCAGCCTTGTCGGTCTTCACGAGGTCTTCGTGCTTTCCGCTCAGGCAAACCCAACGGAATGGTCCGTAGCCGTAGTCAAACAGCATCGGGCCCATGATGTCTTCCACGTAGGAAGGCCAGATGAATCCGTCTTTCTCATCGATGCCGTTTTTCGAAAGTTCCTTCACGCCTGCATCGTACATGGCTTTCATGAAGGAGTTGCCATAGTCGAAGAAATACGTGCCGCGGTCTACAAGTTGCTTGATTGCCTTGTAGTGGCGATGGAGAGTCTTGTCTACCAGCTCGCGGAACTTCTCCGGATCATCGTGAAGCAGACGGGTGCGCTCCTCAAACGAGAGACCAGCCGGGCAATAGCCGCCTTCATACACGGCATGACAAGATGTCTGGTCGCTGAGCAGTTCGATATGTTTGTCGTTTGCCACAGCATATTCAAGCAGGTCTACGATATTGCCGTGATATGCTATGGAAAGAGGTTGCTTTTCAGCCAATGCTTTTTCAGCGAGAGCGAAAGCCTCGGCGAGATCGGAGGTCACTTCCTTAACCCATCCCTGGCTGCGTCGCGTTTCTATGCGCGAAGCATCCACTTCCGCCACTATCGACACCGCACCTGCGATGTCGGCTGCTTTCGGTTGTGCGCCGCTCATGCCGCCCAGACCTGAGCTAACAAAAAGGTGACCGCGCAGATCGCCGTCGTCGGCCACACCGAGTTTCATGCGTCCGGCATTGAGGATTGTGTTGAAGGTGCCGTGCACGATACCCTGCGGACCGATATACATCCAACCGCCGGCTGTCATCTGTCCATAGTTGGCTACGCCCATCTGCATCGCCTCATGCCAATCGTGGAGATTGTCGAACATACCCACCATCATGGCGTTGGTGATGATCACACGCGGAGCATCCGGACGCGACGGGAAAAGCCCGAGCGGATGGCCCGATTCCACAACCAGCGTCTGGTCTTCCGTAAGGTTCTCCAGATATTTCTTGATGAGCCGGTATTGCAGCCAGTTCTGACACACCTGGCCTGTCTCTCCGTATGTCACCAGCTCGTAAGGATACAGTGCAATGTCGAAACAGAGATTATTGTCAATCATCACCTGGAATGCTTTTCCTGCCAGGCATTTACCTTTATACTCATCTATAGGTTTGGCTTTCAGGTCGCCCTCCGGACGCCATCTGTAGGCATAGATGCGGCCACGTGTGCGGAGCTCTTCAAGAAATTCCGGTGCTGCTTTTTCATGCAACTCTTCCGGAAGATAGCGCAAGGCATTCTTAAGGGCTGTGAGGGTTTTGGCCGGTGTGAGGGTATAATGCCGGTCGGGCGCACGACGGATTCCAGCTGCAAACTCCGGTGCTGCAGGCCACTCATTTGAAAGCAATATTTTTTCGTGTGACATATATGGTCGGTTAGATCTTTATAAGTTTATAACAACTTCATTTCTTACTTCCACAAAATTAATGATTTTTTTCCGAATAGTCAAATAAAACTTCAAAAAATCCCCGACGATTCTTCAGCCTGCTACCCTACCGTATACTACTAACCTGATTCATACGAGGTAGTAACGAGGTCTTGGCATGTGAGGCGGAGATTCAGCGTATCGACGACTTGACTTCGGAAACACCCTGGATATCATCGCCGCGTTGCACGTCTTTTTGAAGTTCTGTCTGAAACGACTTTCACAGGACTTTCCATGACGCGCAGACGACAGGAAATTAATCTTTCCGTATTGTTGTCTGAATCAAAATCATTCAGGCTAAAGCACGATATTTAACTTCTTTAGGGAAAAATCATTAGCTTTTCGCAAAGTCGAGTGAATGGCAAGTCGACTTTGGACTGACTTTGACTATGTTTCCCAAATAGCAAATTCGCACATGACATTTTTCACATTTGAACATCGAACTATATCTATTTTAAGAATATCACGGATTATTTTAAGTTGGATTTAGTTAAATTTCATGCCCCAGCCAAAAAAATCATTGTCTCGATGATGAAACTTTTAAAACTTTTTCGTATTTTTGCGTCCGAATTGAGCGCGGAGGCGACAAACGAACTTACTTGGTCCAGCGGTTGGATTATATTCATAACTCTTTGATCGTTACTTATAAATTACAAAGAATCTACCTCTGACCAAATTGTTTAAGTCTTTATTTTACTAAAACTCAAAGAAATATCTATATTTTACAACATATTTTTCAAAGTTAAATTTTTAACGAACTATTGTGAAAATCAATAATTCTTAATTATATGTTACCAGGTCCTTCCCAATACTATAAATGTCCGCATTGCGGAGAAAAGAAAGCTATGATGTCGCTTTTGAGTGGTAATACCTTTGGAGGATATCTCAGAAGCGACGGACGAAGTTTATATCCAATGCATCCTCGAATATCATTTATCCAGAAATGTAAAAAATGTGAGAAGTATTCTTTGTTCTCTCAGTGGAAGGAATGTGATTTCAGGTCTGAAAATGACTATGGTGGCACTACGGGCAGATTGTCATATGAAGAAACCAAGGAGGCATATCGCCAACTACTTCAGCACGATAATTTGAATGATAGAGACAAACTTACTATGTGCCTCGAATATATCCATGCTTACAATGATTATTTCCACAATCCTCAAGATATTCATTGCGAGAATAATGATCGTGAAATATTCATGGAAGCATCTGGAATCGCAATTAAATTGCTCGGTACTGATCGAGATTCACGAATCACAAAAGGTGAATTATTGCGTGAAAGAGAAGATTTCAAAGCTGCACGAGAAGTACTGCTGACAACTATATCTGAGGATGTGCGATGGATAGTTGAACCTATATTGTATTTCTGTAATTCCCGGACACGCGTACCTTTCGTGCTTATGGAGAATGGTAAAAAGGTTGATTGGACTACTCAGCCGGATTTCTATAATATCGTAAATGGAGAAATTAAGGGAGTAAAGGAGCAGCGGAGAAAAGAATATCAGGATTACATCTCAACTCTTGACGAATCTCGCAGGAAAACTGTTGATACAGATTTTAATGGAGGTATATATGTAGATCATGGAAAAATCCTTACAAAAGTTGTTGATGAATGTACTGCTCATTATGAGATTGGGCCAGGTACAATTTATATATCAGAATATGCGTGCTATAAAAACAAGAACCTGAAGAGTTTATTATTTCCATCTTCACTTAGAAGCATTGGTGCAAATGCTTTCTACGGTTGTAGAGAACTGGAATGTTGTTCATTGACACCAGATGGCCTATTATCTGTTATCTCCATTGGCGAAAAAGCATTCATGAACTGCAAGAAACTCGAAGGATTCACTTCATCATTTTTACGTGATGTAAGATTCATTGGTAAAGCCGCCTTCTCCGGCATGGATAGATTGAGTCATATCGAATTACCAGAGGGATTGCTTGAAATTCCCGAATTTTGCTTCGGTTGCGACACTGTATTATGTGATATAGAAATTCCTTCAACAGTTAGGTTAATATGCGATGGTGCGTTCTTTGATTCGGGACTAATCAGCATCGCTATTCCTGAAGGAGTTAAGCACTATGGTAAATGCTTGTTCAGTATGTGTCGTCGTCTTGAAAATGTAATCTTGCCCAAGACGATAACTAATATTCCGGAACGTATGTTTTTCGGATGCGAGTCATTGGGCTATCTTGAGATTCCGTCACTAGTGTCTCTTAAAATTTGTTAAGTAGAATTTGTTAAATTCTGTATTCAT
>JAUNFY010000056.1 GCA_030524805.1 Bacteroidales bacterium
TATGTGGTTATAGGTTATATGGTTATCGGGTTCTGGAGAGGGGTCTTTATTTGTCGGCCTTGGACTCGAGAAGGCACACTGCGAATGAGGAGATTCCTTCCTGCCGCCCTGTGAATCCGAGTTTCTCGGTGGTGGTGGCCTTCACCGAAACCTGATCGATGCCGACAGCCATCACTTCTGCCAGGGTGCTGCGCATGGTGTCGATATGCGGACGGAACTTCGGCGCTTCAGCGCAGATGGTTATGTCGCAGTTGCACAGGTCGTAGCCATGGTCGCGGATGAGCCGCACCACGTGGCCCAGCAGTATTTTGCTGTCGATACCTTTATATTGAGGGTCGGAATCTGGAAAATGCTTGCCTATGTCGCCAAGGGCGAGGGCGCCGAGAAGTGCGTCGCAAAGCGCATGTATGGCAACGTCGGCGTCGCTGTGGCCCAGCAGACCGAGAGTGTGAGGTATTTTCACGCCGCAGATCCAGAGGTCGCGGTCGGGAGTGAGTTTATGGACATCATATCCTTGTCCTATTCTAAACATGATGTAATGTTTTATTCAAGTTTGGCTTCACAAGTGGCTCGAAAGATTAATTTCGGAAGCCACTGAATATATTAACTCAGTTACCGAAGACACATAACCTTGTAGTTGTTATTTTATGTGTCTGAAAGAATGTCAGCGGCGTTTTCCGAGAAGGTCGCGGATGCCGTCCATGTCGAAGCTGAGGGTGAAGCGCATGGTCTGGTCAAGGGGTGAACTTTGCGCGGTCGCGAGGCTGTAGGAAGCGTCGAGGCGCACCACGTTGAGCGAGAACCCGGCGCCGAAGCCGAAATAGCTTCTGCCGCCCTTGCTCGCGTTCTCATAGTTGTAGCCCATGCGAACGAAGAACTGGTCGTTGTAGGAATATTCAGCGCCGAGCGATACCGTGATTTCCTTCAGTTCTTCGGAGAATCCTCCGGGAGCATCTGAAAAACTCTTGAAAATGCCGGTGATGGGCGACATGGTTTCCCATTTCTGCAGGGCCTCATCGAAGGCAGCCGCGTTCTGGGCCTCATCCTTGTCGGGGTCGTAGTAAGCGCCGCCCTGATTGATGTAGTCGCTTTCGCGCGGTTTGGTGGGCACGAGAAGTTTGTTGAGGTCCAGACCTATGGAGAGCAGGTTGTAGTCGGCGAGAGGGAATGTGAAGTTGGTGCCAATGCGAAGGTTGGTCGGCAGGTAATAATAGTTGGTGCCGTGGTCGTAGCTCACTTTCGAACCGATGTTGTTGATGTTGAAGCCCCAGCTCCACTGGCATTCGCTCCGGCCTATCATCGGGTAAGTGGTGTAGTAGCCGCTGAGGTCTACGGCAAATGCGGAGCCGGCGGTGTTGGTGTCGCCCGAATAGGAATCCTCGTAGGCAAGGTCGGAGAGTATATAGCGGAGAACGACGCCCATCGAGAATTTCTCGCTCAACTTGCGCGAATAGCCGAAATCGATGGCGAATTCGTAGGGGTTGATGGTGTTGGCGGCTCCTTCGTCTACAATTACTTCGCCAAGCGAGAAGTAGCGCAGCGATGCGCTGATGGCCTGATTGTCGGAGCTGCCGAGCTTGAGGTAGCCGCTTACGTCGGCAAGGAAGATGTCGTTGACAATTTTCCGGAGCCAGGGAGTGTAGCTCAGGCCTATTCCGCCGTTGGAGTATGCGAAAGCATATTTCGAGGGGTTCCAGAACTGGGAGTTGATGTCGGCGTCGGTAGCCGCGCCCAGGTTGCCCATGGCGCTTCCTCGCGCATCGGGTGTGATGCTGAGGGTGGTGACGCCGGTCTGGATCGGGTTGAACTGCTGGTCTTTTATGTCGTTTCCGCTTTCCGCGAGTGCCGTCTGCGCTATGAGTATCGCGACGAGGGCACAAAGTATTTTAGAAGGTGTCATGAATATTAAACGAAAAGAAGATGGATTTATTGAAAAACACGACGTGCGTTTGCGCCTGTTGTTTATTATCTGATGTTGAATTTCACGGAGTCGGTGCCGTTCAGTTGCAGCGATGCCCGTTGTCCCGGGTGAAGCTCAGGTCCTGAAGCTGCGGTGCCGAGCAGGAGTATGTCGCCTGTCTTCAGTGTGTTGTCGCGGCTCAGGCGCGCCACGCAGTCTTCGATGCTGAAGGGGAGATGCCGGGAAGTCAGTTGCGCCGTCTCGCACCCGTCTTCACTCCAGAGCTGCAGCGATATTTCGCATGAAGAGGCTTCTTCGAGCGATAATTTCGTGAAGTCGCCTACTGCCAGGCTCCTGTCATAGCTGATGGCCTGATTCCAGGGAAGACCGGCCTTTTGAAGCTTCGGCAGCAGGTCGGCGGCGACCATGAGCGCGGCAGGAGCTGCAGAGTCAATATATCGGTGGGCAAATCTCGGGGCGATTCCTTTGCCCAGTTTCCCGAGTCTCAATGCAAGTGCGATTCTGATTTCAAAGCGGGTGTCGAAATCAGGCACGAAATAAGGGTTGCCACCCTGGAGCATGGCCGAGGGGGAGACAATGGTCCATACGGGCGATTGCTGACCGGAGTTGTTGTCGGGGCTGATAAGGCTGTTGGCCAAAGCGTATATTGTCATTTTGCCGGAATTGCGATTTTTTTACTTTTTGTGGTTTGGAGTCCTTCGTCGGAGGCCACGTATGCGCGGAGGATGTAGATGCCGCGTGGCAGCCGGTTGCCGTTCGAGTCCTTCATGTCCCATTGGTAGGAAATGGTGTTCTCCTTGCCTGAGTATATGTTGCGCTGCGTGCTCCAGAGCAGGTCGCCGTTGAGGCTTATGCACTCGAAGCGGCAGTCGAGTTTGGCAAGGGCGCGGTCGGTTGTAGCCGAGAGCGATATCATGTCGGTCGAAGGATTGTAGGCGGCGCTGAACTCCGACACTTCAGGCTTGAGGTTGATGCCCACCTTGAAGTTGAGCGATGCGCTGCTTGAGTTGTTGGCGTTGTCCCACACGGTGAGGGTCAGTTGGTGCTCGCCGGGTGTGATGCCGGTGAGGGGATATGTTATGCTTCCCAGTCCTTCTGTCCGGGTGTCGGGTTCGTAATAGTTGCCGAGGTCGTCAAACATCTTGTCGCCGTCGAGCATGAGTGACATCTTGTGCCCTATTCCTGCATCGGAGATGTTGATGCCGCTCGGGTCGCTGAATGATGCGAGCACCACAGGGTTGGCATGTACGAGGTCGCCGTCGGAGAAGGCATCGGAATTGATCACGAAGCGGTGTATCTCCGGCCCCTCCGTATCTTCGGCCGACGTGTGGTCGTAGCCGTACACGTAAAGACGGTCGGTCGAGCCGTTGGCCTCCGCTCCTAAAGACTCATCGTAGGCATAGAGCGTGAGGAATGCGGGAGTGTAGTTGTTTGAGATCTCGGCAGGCATGAGTATTGAGGCCTCCCATGTTCCGGCTGTAGCCATTGCGCTGCCGGTGGCAAGCTTGTTGCTCCGGTCCTGATAGATCGATTTCACGCCGCTTTCGCCCCAACCATTGGTCGTGACGCTTTGTTCGGCATCGTAGAGCACGTATTGCACGGGTCCGTTGAAGTCGATGAGGTTGCCGAGGCTGTCGGTGACGCGCCCCGATATTTTGAGAGTGGAGCGGGCCTTTACCGTAGGTGCATCCTCAAGCGAGTCGGAAAGTGGCAGTCCGGCGATTGAGTCGATGGCTACGGTGTAGCGTGCCGTAGGCATGCGAAGTGCCGGGTCGCCGAAGAGGTGAAAGCGGTTCATGTTGTCGTCGCGCAGCGAACAGTTGTTCTTGCCAAGCCGCAGAATGTCGCCTATTCGCTGGCCGAGTCCGTCGCTGTCACGTTTCGTCATCTCTTCGGAGATGGCGTTGGTGATGGATTCGTTACGCGAGATGTAGACGGTGCGGCTCGGGGTTATGATTGAGATGGCGCCTCCCGCCGGATTCACCAGCATCACTTCGGCTCCGCTCACCGACTCCGCATCCCATTTGCCGAAGCTGCAGGTCGCGGCGTAAAGCACCGGCAGGTGCTGGTTCGACATGGAGTTGATGTCGTTCCATGTCAGCAGCTTCTCATGCCCCCATTCCTTCGGGTTGGCATGACCAATATATGAGATGAGGGCGGTGCCTTCCTTTTCCCACTTGTTGAGCATCCTTTGCTTTGCTTCGGGAAATTCCGCGCCGGTGCCGGTGTTTTTCAATTCAAACGCATCGAGATAGAGACGCTCGTAGGCATAATTCGCACCCGCTTCGTTACGTTGCATCCTTACGATGGCTTTCTGCGACTGATCTAAGTGGCTTGCGGTGTCGCCGTCGTCGGCTATCATCATCACGTTGTTGCGCCAGATGCCGTAGTCGGGAACTGTCAGGTAGGCCTCAAGTTTGTCGGCGGCGATGTTGGCGTCGGCCAGGCTGGTGACCGGGTAACGCCCTATGGCTACGTCGATGGTGCGGGCTGCCATGCCGCGTTCCTTCGCCTCGTCTTCCATCATTCCGATGAAGTCATCAGTGCAATAAGAGGTCGTTTCCGACAGTCCTGCTGAAGATTGCCATATCAGGGTGGTGGAATATCCGGCTTTGATGGTCTCCGGATTCTTCCGTTTCTGGTCGTATGTCGGGCGGCCCATGAGCAGGCAGTATCCGATTTTTTTCCCATCGGGCGACGCTGCTCCGCGGTCATACCACATCTTGAGCAGTTTTCTGAAAGCCGACACGTCAGGTTTCCCTCCGGAAAATTCGTTGTAGATTTTCTCGGGAGTCAGCACATACACTGTCATTGAGTCGTGTTGCCGGTGAAGCTCCGCAATCCTTTCGGCGGCGGAAGTGAAGGCGTCGGGCGATATTATCACCATGTCGGGAATCTCCATGGCATGGATGTCCTGGTTGGCCACACGTATCCTTCCCGGCACGGTGGCGCCTCTTACCGTGGGCTCGAACGCGATGAATTCCCTCATCCCCGCGTCGGCGATCCCTATGGTGAGGGTGTTGTCGGAGGCATTGAAGTTGCCTTTCACTTCCTTCACGTCGGCGGGGTCGGTGACGTCCCATATCATGGTGGTGGCTGACGCTCCGGAAATCCGGTAGGCGGTGGCGCTCTTTGGATTGACTGTAAAGTTGAGTTGTCCGTCGTTCATCCGCAGCGAGCGGTTGTATTCCACCTCGATCCAGTCAAGGCGGGCAGTGTTGACCACTCCGCCTTGGGTGTACTCGATGCCGACGGTGAGCGAATTGCCCACGTCGGTTGCGTTTTTGGTAGTGGTGGCCACGTTGTAGTACTGGTCGCTGTTGGTGACGGCTGCTATTTTGTCGCTGTTGGTGGCGGCAAGCCGTTGGCCGTTGGCGCTGACCATTATGCTACTTTGCGCTCCGGAGGTGCTGGCGCCGAATCTGACACGGATTTTGGCGTTGCCGTCGGTGTTGTCCGGAAGGTTGAACTTGAAGTTCTGCGATTTGGCCGACCTGAAGTCTTCGCCGAGATAGTCGCGTCCCGATTCGGCACATTGCAGCAGGTCCTGCTCGTGCACGAGGTGAGCCACTGCTTCAGTCGCGACTGTCATGCCCCCGGTGTCCGACAAGTCAATTACTTGTGTTTCGGAGTCGGGTTGCCGGTCGCTCAGGAAATAGTATGTGGCATCGGAATACGGGTTGGTGAAATGCGAGTACTGCATTGCCTGGGTCGTGTTTGCCTTGATGGTGATGTTGCCGGCCGCATGAAAGGTGATGCTGCCGTCGGCTCCCCTCACTACCGGCACCGCGGGCAGGTCGTCGGGCTGCGAGACGCTTAGGGCTTCCGAAACCATCCTGCCGCCATAGCCGTAGACGAACACTTTGGCAGGGTCGGTGAAGCCGAAATTCCTGAGTGTCTGCCGGCTGAGTGTCTGTAATCCGGGTGTCTTTATCTCGATTTTTACCCAGTTGCCCTGAGACAATACGGAACTTGCCGCATACTTTTCGGGAGATGCGGCTTCAGATGGCAAGGCATGGAGCAATGTGATGAGCACAGCCGCGAAAGCCTTGCATATTGTTGCTGATATTTGGAAATGTAAGAAGCGTTTCACTCTGGATTAACGTTTTTTTTGCCTTTATATTGTTGGGTGGAGAGAAAAGACTGCCAATCCTGCCTGTCGCCGCCGAAAACGTTGATGTCTACGTGTCCCTTCAGCCCGTTCACCTTCCCCTGATGCGTATATTGCCAGAAAGCCCACTCCTCGGCGGTCTGGTCTTCCGACAGGGCGCATATCCAGAGGAAATGGCCCGGAAAGGAATTCTCGAGATATCGGTAGTAGTCTTTCTTGTTGCAGTAGAGCGTGGGGGCTATGCCTCTCAGGTTGAGGTAATCAACCATTGTGGCCAGCCTCTCCTTCACGATGTCGTCGTCGATGTTTTCCGGATTGCTCCACGATTCGATGTCGATGGCGATGCCCATCTCGAGAGTGCGGTCGCCGATTGTCTCCAGCAGATTGAGCGCTTGCACCACTCCATCCTTGTCGAAGCGGAAGAAATGGTAAGCCCCGCGTTTGAGCCCCGCAAGGCCGGCATTGGTATGGTTGATGTAGAATTTCTTGTCTTTGAAATCAGCCCCTTCCGACGCTTTTATCCATACGAATTCAATGCTGTCGGCTTTCACCGCCTCATAGTCGATGGCGCCGTTGTGGGCCGAGATGTCGATGCCCGCCACCGGATAGAGATTCTTGTCGATATAAGGAGGTGTCGTCTTGAAGTAGATCCACGATGCGTAAAGCGCCCACACCAGCAGTGCCCCTGCCAGGATGAAGCAGAGGAAGATAGCTATGTCGTTTTTGCGTGTTTTGGCGTCGGCAAGAATTTTCATGAGGCATCGCGGTTACGGATAGCGAAACTTGATATCAGCGGTGAAAAAAAGTTCAGACCGGTCGGTAGTCGTGTTCGAAATCCCTACAAAATTAATAATAATGGGCAATCAATCCAAATCCGACGGATTAAAAAAACAATAAATTGCGAAATTTTTATTAATTTTGCGTCATGGGAGAAGCGATATATCATATCATGGTGATTGCAGTGGCACTGACGGCTATGCTGCGTGGATTCCGCAGGGGCCTCTCCCGGCAGGTATCCGGTATTCTCGGATTCGTGTTCGGCATCGTGGCCGCGCAGACTGTCGGTCCAGATTTCGATGCGTGGCTTCAGGGCTGGTTTCCGGCCTTTTATGCGCCGGTGGCAAAGGAGTTCTTTTTCTCCACTTTGTCCTACGGCCTGATATGGAGCGGCTGCATGCTGGCGTTTTCGATGCTGACGGGAATCCTCAATGTGGTTCTGGCCTATTTCCCGCTCGGGATAATGAACTCTATAGCCGGAGCCGTGTTTACTTTGTTGAAGTATCTGATGTTTCTGTCGCTGCTGTTCGATATGGCTATATGCCGTCCGCAGGAATCCCCGCTGATGCACTGTGCCCGTCACGACGACGGCAACCTCGTCGATGGTGTGATTCGTCTTGCACCCGTCGTGCTCGGCTCAATGTCGGCCGATGAATATGTGCTCAGGGTGCAGCTTTGGGAGGCAAGGGATATAAGCTGAGCGGCTGATGGTTGCGGCGGATTGCGAAAGTGTGGATAGTGATTGTGAGGTTTGAGTGAAAGAAATTTTCGTCTTGGTTTCCCGACATGTGAAAGGAACTTGGCGATACGACAAAATAAGAAATAAAAGAAAATAAAAATATAGTGCTGAATATGATGCTATCAGTAAAAGACCTTCATGCGGAAATTGAGGGAAAAGAGATACTCCGTGGAGTAAATCTCGAGGTAAAGGCCGGCGAGGTTCATGCCATCATGGGCCCTAACGGATCGGGAAAGTCAACTTTTTCGATGGTGCTTGCAGGCAATCCGGCCTATGAAGTCACATCCGGAGAGATTCTTTTCAACGGCGAGAGCCTTCTTGGCAAGACGCCCGACGTCAGGAGCCATGAGGGACTTTTTCTCGGGTTTCAGTATCCGGTGGAGATTCCCGGTGTCTCGATGGTCAATTTCATGAGGGCTGCTGTCAATGCCAAAAGAAAATATCTGGGTGAGCCCCCCATCGGCGCGAGCGATTTCCTGAAGCTCATGCGTGAGAAACGCGCCATTGTCGAACTTGACAATAAGTTGGCTTCGCGAAGTGTCAACGAGGGTTTCTCGGGAGGTGAGAAGAAGCGCAACGAGATTTTCCAGATGGCTGTGCTCGAGCCGAAACTCTCGATTCTCGACGAGACCGATTCCGGTCTTGATGTGGATGCTCTCCGCATCGTGGCCGAAGGTGTCAACAAACTCAGGAATGAAGATAACGCCACTATCGTGATCACTCACTATCAGCGCCTTCTCGACTATATCAAACCCGATGTGATACACATCCTTTATAAAGGTCGCATTGTCTACACCGGTGGCCCGGAACTTGCCCTTGAGATCGAGAAGAAAGGCTACGACTGGATTAAGGCGGAAGTGGACCGCGAGGATGAACTGAAAGGAGAGGCTTGACTATGAGTGCTGTAGATCAATATATTGAACTTTGGCGAAGCAATAAGGCTCTCATGGAGTCGAAGTCGCCCCAAGTTCTGAATAGTCTCAGGGAAGGGGCGGCCGAATGGCTCGCTTCCAATCCGCTGACCGCCGTATCGGCCGAAAATTATGCGCACACCGACCTCGAGGCTCTCCTGTCGCCCGATTTCGGAGTGAATGTGGCGCGTGTGCCTTTCAAGGTGAATCCGGCGGAATCGTTCAGGTGTGATGTCCCGCATCTGTCAACGTCGCTTTTCCTTGTGGTCAACGATATGTTTGCCGCCACCGCAGGTTGCCGCGACTATCTGCCCGATGGCGTTGAGGTGATGTCGCTCGCTTCTTATGCGGCTGAGAATCCGGAGTTTGTGGCGCAATACTATGGCCGGCTTGCCGACGCTGAAAACCCCATCGTGGCTCTCAATACGCTCCTCTGCCAAGACGGTGTGGTGGTGCGTGTGGGCAAAAGTGTGAGGGTCGAATCCACCATTCAGCTTGTGAATATCTTCAATAGCCTCAATCCCCTCCTTGCAGCGCGTAGGTTGCTGATAGTGATGGAGGAGGATTCCGAAGCGAAGATGCTTGTGTGCGACCACACTCAGACTCCCGAGGTGCAGTTCTGCAGCCTGCAGGTGGTGGAAATATATGCGGGCAAAGGAAGCCGTCTTGATTTCTATGATCTTGAGGAAAGCACGTCGTCCACCACCAGGCTGTCGTCGCTTTATCTCCGTCAGGAAGAGGAATCCGAGGTCTTGCTCGACTCGATGACTCTTTACAACGGCACCACCCGCAATGAATTCTTCACCCGGTTTGCCGGACGCCATGCGCGCCTGCGCATGCTCGGTATGGGAATTGAAGACAAGCAGCGTCGTCTCGACACTTATTCTCGCATAGCTCACGACGTTCCGGAATGCAACACCGATGAGCTTTTCAAATATGTGGTGGAAGACGAGGCCATGGGCGCGTTTGCTGGTCTTATATATGTGGCGGAAGGTGCCTCGAAGACCGAGGCTTTCCAATCAAACCGCAATCTGGTGGGAAGCAGCGGTGCGAGGATGCACTCAAAGCCGCAGCTTGAGATTTACAACGACGACGTGAAGTGCTCGCACGGCACTGCCATCGGCCAGCTCGATGAGCAGCAGCTTTTCTATATGCTCACGCGTGGTCTCTCCGAGGAGGAGGCAAGGCTCATGCTGAAGCAGGCTTTCATGTCAGACGTAATCGACGGCATTTCGTTGCCCCCCTTGCGCGACAGGTTGAAACTGATGGTGGAACGGCGCTTTGCCGGTGAGATGTCGGCGTGCGCATCATGCACCATCCACAATTCCAAATGCGGAAATCATGATTCAGATGGATATTGAAAAGATAAGGCAGGAATTTCCTATATTGTCGAGAAACGTCGGAAAATATCCGCTTGTCTATCTTGACAACACCGCCACTTCGCAGACACCGCGTCGGGTGGTGGATGCCGTGGTGGCAGGCTACGACGAGCACAAGGCAAATGTGCACCGTGGTGTCCACACCCTGTCGCAGGAAGCCACCGAGATTCAGGAAGGATGCCGGCGCCGCATACGCGACTACGTCAATGCCTCATCTGAAGAGGAGATAATATTCACGCGTGGCACTACGGAGGCTATCAATCTTGTGGCGGCCTCGTTCGGCTCCCTGTTTCCCGAGAACGGCGAGATCATCCTCACGGTGATGGAGCATCATTCCAACATCGTGCCGTGGCAGTTGCTTCAGCGCCGTCGCCCCGACCTGAAGATCAGGGTGGTCGATATAGATGGAAATGGCGAGCTGCAGATCGGTCAGTATGAATCGCTCTTCAACGAGCACACTTGTATGGCCTCATTCTGCCACGTATCGAATGTGTTGGGCACAATAAATCCGGTGAAAAGGATGACGGAATATGCTCATTCCCGTGGTGTGCCGGTGCTCATCGATGGTGCGCAGGCTTCTCCTCATCTGAAGATAGATGTGCGCGATCTTGATTGCGATTTCTATGTTTTCTCTTCGCACAAGATGTATGGCCCCACGGGAGTGGGTGTGCTCTATGGCAAGCGCGAGCGCCTGCTTGCCATGCCCCCCTATCAGGGTGGCGGGGAGATGATAGCACATGTCAGTTTTGAAGCCACCACTTTTGCCGATCTGCCGTTTAAGTTCGAGGCCGGCACGCCCGACTTCGTGGGCATAGGGGCATTCCCGAAGGCCCTCGACTTCATTCAGGAGATCGGAATAGAAAATATTGAGGAGCATGAGACAGGTCTGCTCCGCTATTGCGAGGAAAAGCTGGCGGAGATAGAGGGGCTCACCATATATGGGCATGCCGCCCACAAAAGCGCGGTTGTATCCTTTAATGTGGATGGTATACATCCCTACGACATCGGTATGCTGCTCGACAAACTCGGCATAGCGGTGCGTACCGGCCATCATTGCGCGCAGCCGCTGATGGAGCGTCTCGGCATTCCCGGCACCGTGCGGGCTTCATTCGCGGCTTACAACACCATGGCCGAGGTCGACGCTTTCATCGCTGCCCTTCGCCGCATACTCCCCATCCTACAAGGCTAATATTGGATATTTTCTTTGAAAAGTGTAGTTTTGAGGGGCTGAAATTCTTTGAAAAGTGTAGTTTTGGAAGGCTGAAATCTATTGAAAAGTGTAGTTTGACAGGGTTGAAATCTTTACTATGTCATGTTTGTCGACAACACCCTCCCCCGCAGCAATTGATATTCGAATCACAAAATCCTCTTTACGACACTCTCTCCGAAGTAAGTGTCCTCATAGTAGCCCTCCGCTGCATTTTATTCTCCTTCGTAGCCGCAGAATTTAGAATATGTCTCATTCCTGTTTATACAAAATATGTAATAAGGAATGAGACTATAATTCTTATTGAGTTTATGCGAGAATAGAAGGTTGACTGGTTTTATTTCACTATTACTTTTTTGTTGTTGAAGATATATAAACCTGCGGGCAACTCCTGAATATCGGTTTCATTGGCATTCTTCTTTACGGGTATTCCATTGCTGTTATAGATATTGTAAGTGGATTGGATTTTATTAGTCCCATAATCTTCATCGACTTTAAGACTTTCATCCTCTACAATTTCACCAAATTCGGACCATGGAGAAGTTATTGCATATTTTTCTTTTGTTCCCACAGGAACGTGGAGCTTCATTTGAGGATAATCACAGCCATTAAAAAAACTGACGTGCGCATGCAATGGTTCTCGCCATCTTACATATACATCTCGGAGAGACTCACACGATGAAAAAGCATCCGGCCCAATTTCTTTTAATGAGGAAGGCATAGTCAAAGATGTTGTGTTAAATAAAGCAAAAGATTGTTTGCCAATTGATTCCAATCCTTCTGGCAAAATAATGCATCCCACATGTAAATGACTCAAAAATGCATAATCACCGATTGCTTGAAGTTTTGAACCTTGTGCAAATTCCAAGTTGCTTATGTAGGTATTGCGAAATGCGTTCTTTTCGATTCTTTCTACATTTGTTCCAATGTATACATCCATCCAGTTGCAATCCATGAGAGCCCCTTCAGCAATTGATGTAACCTTATAATTTTTGTCGGTTGCCACAATTGAGTCTGGAATCACGATATCTCCGTTGTAAGAACCCTTCATATCCTGCGGGATGGTTAAAGATGCTGAGCAGTCCTTTTCGTTGAGTCGATAGTAAAGACCATTAACTTTTACTATACCTTGTGGTAATTTATTGTCGAGTTCGTTGGAGAAATATTTTGTACCATCCTTAACTACTAAATCCACATGTGATTGCATATCCGGGCGGAAGTGACATCTGTATATTTCAGAGTTGGGTATGTCATTGAACTTGACAACAGGATAAACTGAATAGTCGCCATCAGGAAGTTCAATGCCGTCAAAATCGAAATAGAAATATCTTGATACTGAATGTGAGAAAGTGTGGTCAACGCTCCCTTCGAGCAAGATAATCTCTTTTGTGTGATTGTTCTCAAAAGATGTAAGACAGTGGATTCTTTCTTCACAAGTGGTAGATATACTTGATTTAAAAGCGATGCTTGGTTCTCCGGTATATATAAAACTTTGCAGAGCATCAAAACTTATTTTTTGATTTCCGTCCTTATTTTTTTCTATACCACAAATAATATTTTGGTCAATAGCATTCCCATTGGCGGAGCATAGGAAGTATCCATTCCCATTGCCACTCCAGCCAAAATTGAAATGAAAATAATCACCGTCATAACCATCGCACACATATTCATGATAGCTCCCTGAAAATAAAACTGGCCTTTGATTGTCTATCTCATACCTAATTATTTCATTCCATTCGTTTTCGTCATAGGCTTCTGCTGGATGAGCTGTCATGCCTGCGTCATAATTGAAGTATTTCCAAAATGCGTGTGCTGACCCCATAGCTCCAGATGCCCAAATTCCATATGTGGTTTCAACTGAGTACCCGCAATCGCGCATGAGCAGTGCTACAGCCATTTGGTTCTCAAGACCGGAATTATCATCATACGTGGGGAGCATCAAGTCCCATTGATATTCAGATCCGCTTAAATCTGCTTCAATGGGGCCTGTAGATTCATACTGGATAATGCCATTGCCTCTTTCGGGCCATTTGTGATAATACATTATCTGAGCCATAGCCGTTGCCACACATCCAGTAAGACAATGTTCGCCATCAATTATTGGACACATGAGGTTATAAGGATGGTCTTGGTCCCAGGCCGTTTCTCCGAGAAGAGGTGCAACTGAGGTGTTCTCTTTCTCTGTGTGTTGTCTTTTTTTTCGATTGGGTTTTCGTTGGGGAAGCGAATCAAGTGTGGCTATTTGTTCTTTATATGAGTCCAACAACCACTTTGCATTTTCACCTAGAGATGAATAGTCAAATGCCCCTTTGGTTGAATATCCCAATATAGGCTTTTCGGTACGCTCATCAGCAGAAACGATGACGAACCCTCCGGATGTATTATTGTATATGTAGAAGCATGCTTTGTCATTTTTCATTGCTGCGTATACGAGTTCGTAACTATTTTTGTTCGGACTGCGTCTTGATGATTCTTCGGATGATTCTGAATCATAGTTTTTTTTGGAGTTTAGAAAGTCGATGCCGGTATCTCTTGCGGTTGCCTCATTTACAATTTGGGCACGACAAATGTTCGCTACTATAAGTAAAGCGATGATGGCAAAAAAACGAATCGTTGACATAATTTGGTTTTGTTATTGAGTTTGATGCTATAGTTAGATTGTGATAGATTCTTATTGAATCATATTACGAGTGATTTAAACATATCTTCAACTGAATCGTAAAGGGTGACTCGTCCAGCTTTTATATCCTCGTATGTTTCCACGATACCTGTGAGTTTGCGCTTTGGTGTGGCAATACTTACTCCTTCAAGTGCATTCAGAATCTTTTTCAGCGAAGGGAGGATAGACGGATTGTCTACGTTAATTGTAAGTTGTGTCATGACTTTGATGTTTTATTTACAAAGGTATAACAAAATTTTGAGATATAAAGTGATTACTTAATTAATCTTTGATTTTAACAATTGTTAAAATCGAGTCATATTGGAACAATTTGCTACTTAAAAATGTTTAAAAAGTATAAAAGAAGATAGATTTTTGTTCATTAAGAATCACGGAAAAGACATTTCTCCGTAATCAAAAAAGACCAATCGTGAGACTGGTCTTTTTTGATTTTTTTGCTTAATCTTATCTAAGATGAATGCGCTTCCGTAGCATCTTATACATGATGAGTGCGGTTCCGAAGCACCTTATCCAAGATGAATGCGCCTCCGCATCGCACTACTTTTTATTAGGCTCGTCGGCGAATTTATTGGGGAAATTCCAATGCTGGCGCGGGCGTGACATGGCGTAGATGATCAGCCCTATGCCGAGCAGAATGAAAGGGATGCTGAGCAGTTGGCCTTGGTTGATGCCCCAGTCGGCACGCATCTGGAGTTCCCATGCCACCTGCACATTCTTCACGTATTCGATGATGAACCTCGAACCGAAAGTGACAAGGAAAAACACTCCCGACATGAGCCACGGACGCTCTTCGGCATTCTTTTTCCAGTACATCCACATCAGGAGAAAGAAAAGCAGCAGATAGCAGCCGGCTTCGTATAGCTGGGTGGGATGGCATGGCAGCATCTCATGGTTGCGCACGAAAAGGAATCCCCAGGGCATATCGGTAGGGGCTCCATATATTTCCGAGTTCATCAGGTTGCCGAGCCTTATCAGGCATCCCGTGAGGGCTACCGGGGCTACAATCTTGTCGATCACCCAGCTCATGGGTTTGTGGGCCACGAAACGGCAGAAAATCCACATGCCGATGATTATGGCTATCGTGCCGCCATGGCTGGCGAGGCCTCCGTTCCATATTTTCAGTATTTCTGCAGGATGCGCTGAATAGTAATCCCATTCGTAGAAGAATACGTGACCCAGCCGTGCACCCACAATGGTGCAGACCACGAGATAGGTGAGCAGCGTTCCGAGCCATGACTCGGGGGCTCCCTCATGTTTGAACATTTTGGCTACAATCTGATAGCCGATGAAGAATCCGATTACAAACATCAACCCATACCATCTCACGGCAAAGGGGCCAAGCGAGAAAAGCACGGGGTCGACGTTCCAGGTGACAAATGCGAGCATTCTTTAATGTTTAGGTTAAAGGTAAAGGCTTAATCCGCTTGTGATCTACAGGCGGACTAAGCCTTAAACCGTAATCTTTATGTTATTTGCCGGCGATGGCTGCAGTGTCTTCGGCAATCATCAGTTCCTCGTCGGTAGGTATCGCAACTACGTGCACCTTCGAGTCGGCACCCGAGATTTCCACTTCCTCGCCGCGGGCTTTGTTGGCTTCCTCATTGAGGGTTACGCCCATGAAGGCAAGCTTCTTGCAAATCACTTCGCGCAGGCTGGTCTGGTTCTCGCCCACACCGCCGGTGAAGACTATCACGTCAACACCGCCGAGAGCGGCTGTATAGGCTCCGATATATTTCAGGATGCGGTATTCATACATGTCGAGGGCCAGTTTGGCGCGGGCGTTGCCTTCCTTGATGGCTGCCTCGATGTCGCGCATGTCGTTGCTGAG
This sequence comes from Bacteroidales bacterium, assembly GCA_030524805.1. Lineage (GTDB taxonomy): Bacteria > Bacteroidota > Bacteroidia > Bacteroidales > Muribaculaceae > Lepagella. Next base: position 15,554 of record JAUNFY010000056.1, read on the forward strand.
GCCGCTGATGCCTGCCACGCCGCTCTTCTTGTTGATGAGATTCATCACTCCGTCGGCGTCGAGATTCATAGCTTTCATCAGATATACGAGAGCGCCCGGGTCTACGTCGCCAACGCGAGTGCCCATGATCAGACCCTCGGTCGGGGTAAGACCCATCGAGGTGTCGATGCATTTGCCATCTTTGATGGCGGCGATGCTGCCGCCGTTGCCGATGTGGCAGGTGATGATGCGCTGCTTGTCGTAGTCAAGGCCGAGGAATTCGCAGGCACGTTTGCTCACGTAGCGGTGGCTGGTGCCGTGGAAGCCATAGCGGCGTACTCCATATTTCTCGTATGTCTCGTAGGGAAGGGCATACATGTAAGCATAGTCGGGCATCGTCTGGTGGAAAGCGGTGTCGAACACTGCCACCTGAGGCACAGTCGGGATAAGTTCAGTGACGGCCTCAATGCCGGCGATGTTGGCCGGATTGTGGAGGGGAGCCACTGTGTAGCATTCCTTCACTTTCTCAATCACTTCGGGAGTGATGAGCACCGACTTGTTGAACTTGTCCATGCCGTGCACCACGCGGTGGCCAACGGCTCCGATTTCGTCAAACGACTTGATCACACCTTCCTCAGGATCGGTGAGAACCTTGATGACGTTGGCCACGGCAGCCTTTGCATCGGGCATCTCCACTGTGATTGTGGCTTTTGATCCGTCGGGACGTTTGTATTTCAGGAAAGAGTCGGGCAGACCGATTTTCTCGACTCCGCCTTCGGCGAGCACTTCCTTGCTCACGCTGTCGATAAGCTTATATTTCACACTGCTGCTGCCGCAGTTGAGAACTAATATTTTCATGATAGATGATGGTGTGGATTAGGTGGGGACGCGCCGCAGCGCATCCCCGCTCCTTATGGTTTATTTCTTTTCGGAAAGCGACTGGTTGCAGGTCACGATGATGGTGTTGATGATGTCTTCCACCGTTGCGCCGCGGCTCAGGTCGTTGACCGGGGCTGCCAGACCCTGGAGGATCGGGCCTACCGCGCCTGCACCCGACAGACGCTGCACGAGCTTGTATGCGATGTTGCCTGTCTCGAGCGAGGGGAAGATGAGAGTGTTGGCGTGGCCGGCTACTTCGCTCTCGGGAGCTTTCTGCTTGCCCACGCTTTCCACGATGGCTGCATCGCTCTGCAGTTCGCCATCCACTTTCAGTTCAGGTGCCAGTTCGTGTACGAGTTCTGTAGCCTCGCGCACTTTGTCTACTCTTTCGTGGCTTGCGCTGCCCTTTGTCGAGAAGCTCAGCATCGCTATCACGGGGTCGAGGCCGGCGATATTCTTGGTGGTCTTGGCTGTCTCGATGGCTATCTGGGCCAGTTCCTCCTTGGTCGGGTCGGGCACTACGGCGCAATCGGCAAATACGAGCATACCGTTGTCGCCATACTGGCAGCCTTCGGGGAGAAGCATGATGAATGCGCCGCTCACGCAAGTGACGCCGGGCTTGGTCTTGAGCACCTGGAATGCCGCGCGGAGCACGCTCGATGTGGGGCTGAGCGCACCGGCCACCATGCAGTCGGCATCGCCGGCCTTGATCATGAGGCATCCGAGATAGAGGGGATTCTTCACCTGATAGCGTGCGTCGTCGATGGTCATGCCCTTTTTCTTGCGCAGCTCGCAGAGGAGTTCAGCGTATTTTTCAGTGTATTCCACGTCGTCGGGATTGCATATTTCCGCTTCCTTGATGTGGGTGAGGCCAAGCTCATCGGCTTTTGCCAGGATGGTTTCGGCTTTGCCAAGGAAGGTAACCTGTGCGATTTTCTCTGCAAGAATGTGGTCGGCAGCCTTCAGTGTGCGGGGCTCAAGCGATTCGGGAAGTACGAGCCTCTGCGGATTTTCCTTGGCCTTTAAGGTCAGTCTTTCAAATAGTGTCATGGTTGTTTTGATAGTTTAGGTTTTGCGGGTAAAACCTGAAGTCCAAAGCCTGAGGTTTGAGGTTCAATCTGTCGTGCCTTCGTTCTGAATGCCGTTTGGTAGCTCGTATGTGGGCATCCTCACGGGGCGCGCAAAATAAACTTGAAAACTCAAAAACATGTAAACTTCAAATTTTGCGGGTGCAAAAATGATTTCTTAGCGCAAATTTAGCAAAAAAACTTGGATTATCTCCAACTTAATAAGGATAATTTTGTAATTTTGCACTCGGAAAAATCATGAAAGTAGTAAAACGGCTCCACCTTTTCATGCTGCAGACCTTTCTGCCGCTGTTCGCGATGACATTTTTCATCGTGATTTTCATCGTGCTCATGCAGTTTCTCTGGAAGTTTATCGACCAGCTTGTGGGCAAAGGCATCGGGGTGGACGTCATTTGCGAGCTCTTCTTCTACGCCGCGCTTTCGTTTGTGCCGATGGCTCTCCCGCTGGCTATCCTGCTCGCGTCGCTGATGACCTTCGGAAATCTTGGCGAGAAGTTTGAGCTCACGGCCATGAAGGCTTCCGGCATCTCGCTCATAAGGGTGATGGCGCCCCTGATAGTGGTGGTGGCGATCCTGGCTGTGGCCGCTTTCTTCTTTCAGAACAATGTCTTGCCGAAAGCGCAGGTGAAGATGTACACGCTCCTCTTCTCGGTGCGTCAGAAATCGCCCGAGCTGGAGATTCCCGAAGGGGTGTTCTATAATCAGATACCCGGCTACAACCTGCTGGTGGAGGAAAAAGACAAGGAGACCGGCATGCTGCGCGACGTGATGATCTACGACGTCAGCCACGGCGACAACGCCACAATCCTTCTGGCCGATTCCGCAAAGATGGCGATGACCCCGGAGATGAGCCATCTCTATCTCCACCTTTATCATGGCGAGCAGTTCGAGAACTTGCGCGAGCAGCGCACCGGCGACCGCAACGTGCCTTTCCGCCGCGAGACTTTCGTCGACAAACAGATACTCATACCGTTCGACGCCAACTTCAACCGCCTCGACGAGGAAGGGATGCGTCAGCAATATGTAGGCAAGAACATATCCGAACTCCGTCAGAGCATCGACTCCATCGGCCACAGGGTCGACTCCATCGGCAAAATGTTCTCGGCCGATCTGCTCCGTGATGCCTCGCCGGTGCTACCCTCGGTGGTCGATTCCCGGTTCCGCGGCAATCAGTCGGAGGAGGTGCTGAAGCGCCGTCAGGAAGAAGAGGAGAAACGGCGCAAGGAGATGGAGGCGGCCACGAGGGTCTTCTCAATCGATTCAGTGCTTGGTTCGATGGCTCCCGCCGAGGCCTCGCAACTGCTGGCGCAGGCAATAGGCGTGTCGCGCGAGCATCAGAACATGATGGAGTTCAAATCGCTCACCATGGAGGAGGAGAAGAAAAGCATCCGCCGCCATCAGATAGAGCTTATCAAGAAGTATACTCTTTCGGTGGCATGTATCATCTTTTTCTTCATTGGTGCATCGTTTGGAGCCATCATCAGGAAAGGTGGCCTCGGCATGCCGCTGGTCGTGTCGATTTTCCTATTTCTCGTTTACTATATTTTCGACAACACAGGTTATAAACTGGCCCGCGACGGCCGGTGGCCGGTAGAAGCCGGTATATGGCTCAGTACGATTGTGCTCGCGCCGCTCGGGGCCTACGTCACGTGGAAGGCGATGAACGATTCGTCGGTATTCGACGGCGACCGCTACCGCCGCTTCTTCCGTAGCATCTTCGGACTGCGCGACAAGCGTTTTGTCCCGGTCAAGGAAGTTATCATACGCGATATAGAGCCGGAGCGTGCCAAGCGCATGCTTTCCGTCGTCGACGCGCGGTGCGGCGCCATTCTGGCGGAAGTCAAGCCGTTGCGCAATCCTTTTGCCTCTTTCCGTGCCTACTATGTGAAGGGTTTTGACGTGGCCGGCATACATGCCATGGCCGATAATCTCAACCGCACTGTCGATTATCTGCAGGATAGCCGCGACACTCGCCTTGTGTTGAAACTGTCGGAGTTCCCGCTTTTCCGCGTGCTTTGGACCTATCGTCCCTGTCCGTGGCCCTGGCTGGGATATGCTGTCATGGTGTTGCTTCCGGTTTCTGTGCCCCTGTGGCTCTATGGCCGCCGTTGCCTGCGCAATCTGCGCAAGGACCTTGTCCGCACCCGGGAACTCTGCGCGCAGATATCTGATATGCTCTGACGCTCTCATCCCCGATAAGCAGCCGCGCCGCTACTGTCTTCCCCGATATGACTCCGCGCGCCTCATGGCAAGAGAAGAAAGAAAACAAGGAAGATAAAAGCCAAAAAAATTTGGAGGGGAAAGGAAAAATTGTTAACTTTGCATCCGTAAAGGCGCCTGTGGCGTAATTGGTAGCCGCGCTAGACTTAGGATCTAGTGTCTTCCGACGTGGGGGTTCGAGTCCCCCCGGGCGCACCCCGAAAGCCTGATTATCTCCACCCGAAGATAATCAGGCTTTTTGTGGATTTCCCAGATATGCTCCCATCCTCCCCATGATTTCCCATGTGTATCCA
>JAUNFY010000126.1 GCA_030524805.1 Bacteroidales bacterium
AAAAACAAGGATTCGAAGAACAAGGATCAGAAGAAAGGAGGTGAGGCATGAAATTTCTTCATCCCGGGCTTCTGTGGCTCCTGCTCGTGCTTGTTCCCCTCGTGGTGTGGTATATCCGCAAGCAGCACAATGCCAATCCCTCGCTGGGCGTTTCAACTCTCAAACCTTTCGCCAAGTTCAGCAATTCATGGAAGGTGTGGATAGTTCATTTCTGTTTCTTCCTGCGATTGGTGTGCATCGCGGCTCTTATAGTGGCACTCGCTCGTCCGCAAAGCCATGACACACTGAAGAATTCAAAAGTGCTCGGCACCGATATCGTCCTTGCGATGGATATTTCGGGCTCGATGACCGCCACTGACTTCAAGCCTACGCGTTTCGCGGCTGCGAAAGACGTTGCCACTGCTTTTGTCAATTCCCGGCAGAACGACAACATGGGTCTTGTGGTTTTCGCGGGAGAGTCGCTTTCACTCATGCCTCTCACCAACGACCGGGCTGCTCTCGTTAATGCTATCGCAAACGTGGAGATGGGCGACCTGAATGACGGCACCGCCATAGGCGACGGTCTTTCGAGCGCCATCAACCGTATCTCGCAAGGCAAGGCAAAATCAAAAAGCATCATCCTCCTTACCGATGGCAGCAACAATGCCGGCGACGTGCCCCCCGTGACGGCAGCCCAGATTGCCAAGCAGAAAGGAATAAAGATCTACACCATAGGCGTAGGCACTAACGGTAAGATCCAGATAGCCGACCCCTACGGATTTTCCTCCACCACTCTTGAGACCAAGATTGATGAACCTCTGCTCACCAATATGGCCAAGCTCACCGGAGGAAAGTATTTCAGGGCTAAGGATGAGCGCATGCTCAAACACGTTTTTGAAGAGATCGACTCGCTCGAGAAGTCGAGCATCGACGTAAATTCCGTCACTCTCACCCAGGAGGAGTTCATGCCCTGGATATGGCTGGCTTTCGCCGCCCTGGCACTCTCGTTCCTGTTACGTTACACTGTCATTAGAAGAATACCATAATGTTTACATTCGCATATCCAACTTATCTCGTGCTATTGCTGGCAGTTCCCCTGTTGGTATTGCTTTATGTGCTCGCCCGGTATGCGCGGAAAAAGAATCTGGCCAAGTTCGGCCTCATTCCCAATCTGCAGCATCTCATGCCGGAGGTGTCTAAATATAAACCACCGTTGAAACTCGCGCTTGAGGTGGGAGCATTGTTCTTCATCATCATCGCCCTTTGTCGCCCTTGGGGTGGCGTGCATGCCACCAAGTCGGACAAGGAGGGTATAGAAGTGGTGATAGCAGTCGATGTATCCAACTCCATGCTTGCGTCTTCCTCTTCCGACGATTCCGGCACATCGCGCATGCGTGCCGCCAAACTCGTTCTGGAGAAACTGATCAACAGGCTTGACAACGACAGGGTAGGACTCATAGTGTATGCCAATGATGCCTACACACTCATTCCCGTAACGAGCGACTACGTTTCAGCCAAAATGTTTCTTAATTCGATAGATCCTTCGCAATATCAGAATCAAGGCACCAACATCGGCGCCGCCATCGACAGGGCAGTGGCATCGTTCAGCCAGGACGACAATATCGGCAAGTCTATAGTGCTCATCACCGATGCAGAAGACCTTGAGGACAAGAACGGCACCATCCAGGCTGCCAAGCATGCAAAGAAAGATCATGTGCAGCTCAATGTCGTAGGTGTCGGCAGTCCTACTCCCGTGAGGATTCCCACACCCTCGGGCCCCATGATCAATCCGGAAACCGGCGCTCCTGTGGAGACGGCTCTCGATGAGAATCTGGCAGCGGAAATAGCAGGTGCCGGCGGCGGCATATATGTGAATGCCTCCAATCCGGATGCCCTCAATGAACTCGAAAAACAAATGGATACGGTGAAGAAGACCGCGCTCGAAACAAATGCCTACGCCGTGCATGACGAGTTGTTCTCAATTTTTGCATGGATAGCGCTCTTCCTGCTCTGTCTTGATGTCTTTATCCTCGACAGGAAGATACGCTGGCTCGATAAGATTTCTTTCTTCTCCCGAAAATCCAACAATATTTGATTTGACTATGAAGATGTGCAAAGTAAGATATTTCGTTCTGCCTCTCGTCGGCCTGTTGATGGCGGTTTTTGCATTTGATGCCTCCGCTTCCACCAACAGGAAAGAGCGTCGCATGGTGTCGCAGGGCAACGAGCTTTTCAAAGGCGGTCATTATCTGGAGGCCGGCGAAAAATATCAGCAGGCCCTCAAGATAGAACCCGGCTCGAAGGAGGCTCTCTATAATCTCGGTCTCACCTACATCCGCAGGGCCTCTGCCGCCCAGTCTGATTCGTTGCGGAGCCAGTTGGTAGGTGCCGGGGCGCAGGCCATGCAGACTGTGGCTCAGGCAGTAAAGGAAAAGCCGATGCTTGCAGCTGATGCTTTGTTCAATCTCGGCAATATCGCTTTCAATTCTGAAGATTACGGCCAGGCTGTGGAGATGTACAAGAGTTCGCTCCGTGTGAATCCCGACGACGAAAAGACACGCCGCAACCTGAGGATAGCGCAGAAGAAACTTCAGAATAATCAGGATCAGAACCAGGACAAGGATAAAGATCAGGATCAG
>JAUNFY010000127.1 GCA_030524805.1 Bacteroidales bacterium
AGCAGAAGGCCGGAGGCCTTCCATCTTGTTAACCGGGGGTGCTCGCCACCCCCGGCTTCCCCAAATCCCCGGCCATCAACCCCGGAGGGGTTGTCCCAAGCCGCAATCCCCCCTGTCATCCCCCATTCTCATTGTGCATTAAGCATTCCCCATTGTGCATTATGCATTGTGCATTAATCACTGAATCTGCCGTCCGTCAAAGAAGCGTATGATGCGGTCGGTCATTTCAGCCTGGCTCTCGTTGTGGGTCACCATCACGATCGTCCGGCCATCCTCCTTGTTGAGCTTGTGGAGCAGTTCCATCACCTCCTGGCCCATCTTCGAGTCAAGGTTTCCCGTAGGTTCGTCGGCCAGTATTATCTCCGGATTCCCCACTATAGCACGCGCTATGGCCACGCGCTGGCATTGTCCGCCCGATAGTTGCGACGGACGGTGACGCATGCGGTGGCTGAGCCCCACGCGTTCCAGAACAGCCTTCGCCATCCGCTCGCGCTCCGAAGCCGTCGATTTGCGGTATTGCAGCGGCAGCATCACGTTGTCGATCACGTTGAGCGAATCTATGAGGTGGAAACTTTGGAATATGAATCCCAGGCGCGAGTTGCGGAAGGCCGCAAGTTCGGAATCTTTCATCCCCTCTACGTTGGTGCCCGCTATCGTCAGTTTGCCCGATGTCGGGGTGTCAAGCAGACCGATGATATTGAGCAGCGTAGATTTTCCGCAGCCCGAGGGGCCCATGATGCTCACGAATTCCCCCTTGTCGATATGTATATTCACGTTGTCGAGAGCCTGTGTCTCCACTTCATCGGTGCGGTAGATTTTGTTGATGTTTTCTAATGTTATCATATTGTTGTTTTTTATAATTCATAAAATTGATAATCTCCCCCTAACCCCTAACCCTCAAGTTGAGCCTGCTCAACTTGAATCAAACCTATCTGACGCGTAGTTTATTGGAATCTTTGTAGTTGCTCATGTCCGAGGTAATCACCCTGTCGCCAGGCCTGATGCCTTCCTCTACCTCCACATACTCATAGTTTGAACTGCCGAGTTTCACCTCCCGCTTTTCAAGGCTTTTGCCGTCATCGCTCAGGAAAAACAGCTTGTAGTTGCCGGCGCCCGTATAATAGGACCCGTTGGGAATCCGGATGGCGTCGTCGATTACTTCGCAACTTATATACACGTCCGTCTTGAGCCCGGAGCGGAGCCGCGGATGCGCGTCGTCGTCAAGCCTTACCGTGAATTTGATCACTCCATTGTTCGACTGCGGCGTCACGTTCGACACTGTTCCGTTAAGTTTTTCCTTACCTATCCTCACGGTCGCCTTGCTCCCTACAGCCACCCGGCTGGCGAAGTTGTCGGAAATCTCCGCATCCACCCTGAAATGGCCCAGGTCGGAGATGACGGCTATTTTTTGCCCTTCGGTCACTTTCTCGCCTATCTGGTCGTGGATGAATGTCAGTATCGCCTTCCGTGGTGCTGTCACCCGGGCGTCGTCGAGCGTGCGTTTCATCTCGCTCAGGTTCTTGCGGGCTATGTCGATGTCGAGATTCTTCACGCTTTCTCCGGCCGCCGCCACGCGGCGTTCGTTGGCTATCTGCTGGCGGAGTTGTTCAAGCTCAAGACGTCCCGTGCGCACCGCCAGTTCTGCCTGACGCACCTTGTCGCCCGTCCCGGAGCCGATGCTGTCGAGATATTTCTCGTTGTTCAACTCCGCCTCCAGACGGCTCAAGGTCATTTCTTTCACCTTCGCCTTCATCTCGAGGTCGCTCAGCTGTGTGGCGGAATTCGCGCGCTGCTGTTCAAATTCATGCTGCTTCATCGAGATCTGGTCGCCGAGCTTGTTCACTTCCGTCTCCGTGCTCTGTAGGTCGAGGCGCAGCAAAGGCGTGCCTGGAAAAACACTGTCGCCGGCCTGGCAATATACCTCCACTATCCGGCTGTTGATAGGAGAGGTGATGATCTCCTCGAAAGCCGGGCTCACAGTGCCGCTGCCCGATACCGTGACATCTATTGTCCCGGTGTCGGCCGTGGCTATGGTGAGGTCCTTGCTCGCTACCGATGCCTTCATCATGGAGGCGGCGATCGCTATCGCCGCTATCGCGGCCACTCCGATACCTCCGATTTTGGCCCATTTCTTATTTCTGGCCTTCTTTCTTTCAGCCAGGGATATTTCTCTGTCCATATTGACGTCTGTTTTAGAAAAAAACTGTCCGCTCAAAGCGGCAATCAAAATATTGCAATAGCTGTGCCAAAACCGCAACCCGTTGATTCTCACCCTACCCACCGCCAACCCCCTGTCCGAATCCGTACACCTTGTCCGCCAACTGTATCACCCTCCCCCTCCTTCAATAGACATTTCCCATTCCTTAACCCTCACTTAACATTCCCTATTCGTCATTAAAATAAGGCGGGAGGCCTTACATTTTGTTAACCGGGGGTGCTTGTCACCCCCGGTTAACAATCTCCTCTTCCATCAATCCCGGAGGGATTGCACCCAGCATCAACCCCGCAGCGTTACCCGTCCCATTCCCCATTCTTATAAGGCCGGAGGCCTTACATTTTGTTAACCGGGGGTGCTCGCCACCCCCGGTTAACCAATCCCCACCACCATC